>NZ_VOYL01000014.1:0-75288 GCF_013420295.1 Acinetobacter sp. YH01018 | reverse complement strand
CCCTTCCCGAACTCAGAAGTGAAACCTCTTAGCGCTGATGGTAGTGTGGGATTACCCATGTGAGAGTAAGTCATCGCCAGCTCATTATTCCTTAAAAAGCCCCCTCAAACGAGGGGGCTTTTTTTATCGGTAAAGAAAAAGATGTAATTCAAAAAGAATAATTCAATTTTGCTTTTATTGATTCAAATTCAAAATTGTCAATTTAAGAATGGTTAAAAACTAAACCCAAGGGTCTAGGATTTTGGTCATTTTTAATACTTTAGTAGAGTGTTTACTCAAAAATGGCTGTGTTCAACTGAGTCAGTTACGAAAGCATGCTGCTATAAATCATTAAAAATAATAAAAAGATTACAGGTCATGTGCTGTGTCGTAGTAATCACAATGAATTAAAACTCACAGGAGGTGGGGATATGGCAATGAATACAGTCAATGTAAATGATGTTATTGATAAAGCTGAATTTAAGACCTTTCATTTTAAGGTCGTGTTTTTGTGTTTGGTAATTATTCTGTTTGATGGTTATGATTTGGCAATTAATGGAGTAACTTTACCACTATTAATGAAGGACTGGGGCCTCAGTGCTGTTCAAGCGGGAATGCTGGCCAGTACAGCTCTTGCAGGCATGATGTTTGGCGCGATGCTATTCGGTACTTTGGCGGATAAAATTGGCCGTAAAAAAGTGATCCTGACCTGCGTGGTGTTATTTAGTGGATTTACCTTTGCGGGTGGATTTGCTTCAAATCCAACAGAGTTTGGTGCTTTACGTTTCCTTGCAGGGTTGGGCATTGGCGGGGTATTACCCAACCTTGTTGCTTTAACTTCAGAATATGCTCCGCAGCGTTTAAGAGCAACACTGGTCACCACGATGTTTAGTGGCTATGCGGTAGGCGGTGTAATGGCAGCGCTATTTGGTGCCTGGTTTACTCCGAATTTTGGCTGGCAAATTATGTTCTTTATTGCAGGCGTACCATTATTGCTGTTACCGCTGATCTGGAAATTTCTGCCTGAATCGTTAACCTTTTTAGTCAAGGCTCAAAAGGATGAACATGCACGAAATATCTTGCAGCGTCTTAGCGCAAATTTAGTCTTGAATGCACAAACTAAATTTGAACTGAGTGAAGTTAAAATTTCTGAACCTGCTTTTGTCAGCAGCTTGTTTAAGCAGGGGCGTGCAGGCAGTACGCTGTTGTTCTGGCTTGCATTCTTTATGTGTCTGTTAACGCTATACGCGTTGGGCAGCTGGTTGCCAAAGCTGATGATGGCAGCAGGTTACTCAATGAATAACAGCTTGATGTTCCTACTTGCGATGAATATTGGTGCGGTAATCGGTACAGTTGGTGGCGGTATTCTTGCAGATAAATTCCATTTAAAACCAGTCATTATTACTTTATGTTTATCAGGTGCTGTGGCTTTATCTTTACTTGGCTTTAAATCTCCACAACCTGTGATTTATTTACTGGTTGCAGTTGCTGGTGCATCCGCGATTGGTTCACAAATTTTGCTTTATAGTTATGTCGCACAGTATTATCCGCTAACCGTACGTTCAACGGGTATTGGCTGGGCTTCTGCAGTTGGACGTACTGGTGCGATTATCGGACCAATCCTGATTGGAATGTTGCTGGGTATGGAATTGCCACATCAATTTAACTTTATGGCAGTCGGTTTACCGGTAATTGTTGTGGCACTTGCGGTAGCATTGATTGTTCGTCAAGACAAAGTGGTAAAAGCTGATCCATTAGCGGTGAAAAAACTGAACACTCTAAAAGCCCAATGATCGTATTGTGATCAGAATCTTTAAGCGTTAAATATTTCAAAAATATCTAAACCTCTTCAAATGAAGAGGTTTTTTTATGCTATTTCATAAAAGATTAAACCAATCAAAAAAATAATCGAGCTAGAAGGCCTGAAAAGCCCAATTTACTTATAAAAATGATCATAAATTACTCTAATAATAATGTGATATATCAATCAAATAAATGTTATTTCAGTGATCATAGAAGAATATCAATTAGTCTTATTGTGCGTTAAATCCGGCTTGCGTATATTGCGTCGAATTAAATATTCAGCCGAATATTTAAAGGATGTTACGGACAAGTACTCATGGGAGATGAGAACGATGACAATGGAAACTGTAGATATAAATTCTGTAGTCGACAATGCGAAATTTACGCCTTTTCACTTCAATGTAGTTGCTTGGTGTTTACTGGTAATTTTATTTGATGGTTATGATTTGGCAATTAATGGTGTAACTTTACCACTATTAATGAAGGACTGGGGCCTCAGTGCCGTTCAAGCGGGAATGCTTGCCAGTACAGCTCTTGCAGGCATGATGTTTGGTGCGATGATCTTTGGTTCCTTGGCGGACAAGATTGGTCGTAAGAAAGTCATCATGATCTGTATTGTTTTATTCAGTGGTTTAACCTTTGCAGGTGGTTTTGCTTCTAACCCAACTGAATTTGGTATTTTACGCTTTCTGGCCGGTCTGGGTATTGGCGGTGTGATGCCAAACCTGGTGGCGCTGACTTCTGAATATGCCCCACAAAAAATGCGCAGCACACTTGTGACCACCATGTTTAGCGGTTATGCGGTCGGCGGTGTGATGGCGGCATTATTAGGTTCATGGTTTACGCCTGATTTTGGTTGGCAAATCATGTTCTTTATTGCCGGTATTCCTTTATTTTTACTGCCTGTAATCTGGAAATTCTTGCCTGAATCTTTGGCGTTTATGGTAAAGCAAAACAAGCAGGCTGAGGCACGTCGTATTGTGCGTCGCCTGTCGCCAAATACCAAGGTTACGGACCAGACCACATTTACTTTGCCACAGGAAAGTGTACCTGAAGCGGCAAACGTAGTAAGCCTGTTCCGTCGTGGTCGTGCAACCAATACCTTATTGTTCTGGGTTGCATTCTTCACCTGCTTGCTGACCATGTATGCCTTGAGCAGCTGGTTACCGAAGCTGATGATGGCGGCAGGTTACTCGATGGATAACAGCCTGATGTTTATGATGGTCATGAACGTGGGTGCAGTTGTCGGTATTGTGGGTGGTGGTATTCTTGCAGACCGTTTCCACTTGAAACCTGTATTGATGGTTCTGGGCATGATGGGTGCGGTTGTGATGAGCTCAATGGGCTTTGCGTCTAACCAGTTCTTACTTTACATCTTGGTGTTCCTGGCGGGTGCAGCATCGATTGGTTCGCAAATGTTGCTGTATAGCTATGTTGCGCAGTTCTACCCACTTGCAGTACGTTCAACAGGAATTGGCTGGTCGTCTGCGATTGGTCGTATGGGCGCGATTGTAGGTCCAATTTTGATTGGTGGCTTACTGGGTATGAACCTGCCTGCACATTTCAACTTCATTGCAGTCGGCTTACCGGTGCTAATTACTGCTATTGCTGTTGCATTGATTATGCATGATGATGAGTCTGAAAAGATTGGTTCAACTGAACCGGCAGTGTCTAAAGCTTAAAAGTTAAGTTTAAAAAGAAGCCTCCGAAAGGGGGCTTTTTTTTAATGATATAATTAAAAAATCAACTTAAAAATTAAAAAGAGGGAAAGTAAATGTCTTTTAGGCCGGGGACTGTTTCAAAAATACTTTGGCATTTTACAGGTGGTCCATTATGGGATGTAGAAACTAATAAACAATTAAAAGAGTTAAAACCTTCTATAAAAGGGTATGAAGCTTTAAACTCAATTTTGGAAAGTAAAGAAATTCGTATTGGAAATTATAATGAAATAGTAAAAATTGTATTACCTATTAAGAAAGTTTTTGACTTTGAGAATAATACTTTCAATGTAGTAAAAAACTATCCAGTAACCATTAAGTCTGCTCCTGTTTGTTGTATTGCAGATATACCACTACAACACATTGCTTATCATGCAAATAGATATGGAAAAATTGCAATAGGTTTTAGACGTGAAGCGATTATAAAAGCTGGTTTTAATCCAGTAATGTATACCTTAGAGAATTCTCAATTACTTAATAAGATATATAAAAGTTATGACGCTGCTACAGATTTAGAATCTATAACTTGGGAGCTAGAAAGTGAATGTAATGATATAGATAGTGAATTAGAGAGTTTTAAATATGAACAAGATATTGATACTAAAATTGATGTATGGCCTTTGAGCCAAGCTATAACAAGCTTAGATTATGCTACTACTGATATAAATGAAGGATATTCAAAATTTCTAGCTTATATCAAAACATTTGATGAGTCAGAATTTGATACGATTTACTGTGAAAGGGAATGGCGCTCAATTAAAAGTTTCTGTTTTTCTATTGATGATATAGCGGTAATTATTCTTCCTCGTGAACAAGATGGTTTTAACTATTATGAAGATTTTATTAGTAAAACCAAATTACCTAGATCTATTTGTATAGCTGCATGGGAAGACCTCATAGAACATTAAAGCTCTATACATTATTTTTGTATTTTTAGATAATTTATAAATTACAAACCACATGTACATAACTATGAAACTCAACTCATTCTCCCCAATCCCTGAAGATGACGATGAATTGCATCTTCCTGAACTGGTGTACTGGGCATCTCTTGGTGACATCGACCAAGTCGAACAGGCTTTACAGGAAGGCCTGGACGTCAACTCTGCCGATGAAGAAGGCTATAGCGCCTTACAGGCAGCAGCTGAAAATGATCATTTAGAAGTCGTGAAGCTATTGATAAGTAAAGGCGCAGATGTTGATCATCGCAGTACCTATACGGCTTTAGAGCTTGCTGAAATGGCAGGCAATAAAGAAGTCGTAGCTTATCTTAAAAGCTTAAAAGGATTATCGTGATAAAAAAGAAGCCCCATCATTTTGATAGGGCTTCTTTATATAGGTTGCCTAGGTATGACTCCTGTCGTACCTCACGTCCTGATGCTCAAACTTTATTATTGTTGTTTTCTGTTTGGGAAACGTCCTGTTTCCTGATGAATTTAGAATAAGAAATTTATCTTGAGGCAGATAGAGGTTAATAGAACCATTTTATGTACGTTATCTCTTACACAGGCTGACCATAGCAAATGAAAGTTTGTTACCAATAAAAAATAGTGATTTTCAATATTGTACTTAGAATAAAACGGGTGAGCGATTTGAATGGCAGAGGATCATCAGGATGAAAATAAAAATATTCCGACAGCGTATGCTGATCACAACTATATTAATCAGTACAGCAAGTTTAACCGCGTGTAATGCACAAACTGATGCTGTAAGTCCGGCATCCAAGTCAGCCGTAGAAACTACATCTTCCAAACCTTCTTCAGGTTCAGTCAATCAAACGTATAAACTCACCACCGTCGCAGAATTTAATGAACCCTGGGCCATGACAGGGCTGAAGGATGGTCGTTTACTGGTCACTGAAAAAAAGGGAAAGTTACAGTTATTTGACCCCAAAACCATAGAAAAAATTGAAGTCAAAGGCATTCCTAAGGTGGCCTATGGCGGGCAAGGCGGTTTGGGTGATATAGCCTTGCATCCACAATTTGAACAGAACCATATCATTTACTTAAGCTATGCAGAAGCAGGACAGGGAGGCTATGGGGCTGTGGTCGCACATGGCGAACTGGATCTGTCCAATGTTCAGCAACCACAGGTTAAAAATTTAAAAACTATCTGGCAACAGGTGCCTAAAGTATCAGGGCAGGGACATTATGCCCATCGGCTCCTGTTTGGTCAGGATGGAAAGTTATGGATTAGCTCAGGTGAACGCCAGAAGTTTGATCCTGCGCAAAATATGCAATCCAATTTAGGCAAAATATTGCGTTTAAATGAGGATGGCACACCTGCCTCAGGCAATCCGTTTAACGGTCAGGGCGAGATCGCAAAACAGGTCTGGTCATTGGGACATCGTAATCCATTAGGTATAGCATTTGATCCTAAAGGGAAACTTTGGGTCGTGGAAATGGGTCCCAAAGGTGGAGATGAATTGAATCTGATTGTCAAAGGTGAAAATTACGGTTATCCGCTGGTTTCAAATGGCGATCATTATGATGGCAGAGATATTCCTGACCACCATACCCGCCCTGAATTTAAAGCACCTGAAATTAGTTGGACACCTGTCATCTCGCCATCCAGCCTGATTTTTTATACCGGTTCGCAATTTCCTGCATGGAAAAATAAAGCCCTGATTGGTGGCTTGTCTTCCAAGTCCATTGTGGTGGTAGATACAGCGATGAAACCTGTGACTGAAGTACAGCGTGTAGATATGAAGCAACGTATCCGTGATTTGCTGCAAGCTGCAGATGGTTCAATTTGGGTGCTGGAAGATGGTAAAAATGCCAGACTGCTGAAAATGACTGCGAAATAAGGTGATTAATAGATATCTTTCATAAATCAAAAATATGTTCAATCTTAATTTTTTTAATTCAGCACAGCCTCATTTGATGGATTTCATTTTGATGCCTTTGCGTAGGCAATATCGCTACTTTTGAAAGGTCAAAATGAGGATCTCAAAATATATTTTGAGTCCGTAAGAAAAACTTTTTGTTTCCCATACATGACTTTCTTGTCGTGATGGGAAACGTGTGGCATCCATGCCACACTCATGAATCCAATACTTGCTAAAAAATCAATTTTTTATTTTCGTATTATGAAATACTTATAGTCATTGAAAATGATTTATGAAATAAATTTAATAAAGTTCAAAAGCCTCTGATGGGGCTTTTAGAATAATTGATATTCATGACTGCATTGAATCAGACTGTGTAATGCTCGTCTGCATTAAACACATTGGCCTGAATCTGGATCAGTTTACGGTTGCCTTGTTTGCCATTCATGCCCCAATCGGCAATCCTGATATTATCCACAATAGTTACATCACCTTTCTGCCATTGTAGTGACAGGCTATTCTAGTATATGGCATCAAAAAAGGCCTGCTTGTCTTGATGGTTCCATTTTATTATTTTGTTGAGAGTGGCTGGAATAATTCTGAGGGTTATTCTAATGATTCCTCATTTTTGTATGCTTGTGATTATAGAGTTTGAAGTTTCAATAGCATGTAAACTTTAATCGTTTTAGTTGAAGTTTTCGATAAATACTCAGCCCGATCAGCATCATGCATAAAGAAAAAAACCTCGACATCCTGTCGAGGTTTTTTATATTCTTTCTAAGGTATAACTCCTGTCGTACCTTGCAGCATCCTGCTGTTATATCACTTATCTTTCTAGTTGTAAGTTTAGAGACTTCCTGTCTCAGTATGAGTTAAATATATCGTGAAAGATAATGTGTGAAAAGTAGATATATTCTTCAACTCTTGTAAGCTTAAACGTACAACGATTTTCTAGGTATCAATTGCTTACGTATTGAATCAGTTTATCCAGTACACTTTTTAAAGCTTTTTCATCAAACTCATTCGGTTCAAATTCTTCGGTTTTATTACGTGAAAAAATATCGCGAATTTCAATCACTGCATTACTGTCCACTAAGCCAAGTTGCGTTCCGACCTGGCGAATCTGGTCGATGGAACGGGAGCCATTGGTTGCACCATAGCCAATATAGGCAGCCGGTTTACCTTGCCATTCCTTACCGACGTAATCGAGGGCATTTTTAAGTGCCGGGCTGTAGCCATGGTTATATTCAGGGCTAATAAAAATGAAGGCATCGCCTGAAGCCACTTTATCTGCCCAGTCTTGTTGTTTGGGTTGATCATAAATGCCCGTAATTGGAGGATGGCTACCAGCAAAAATCGGCAGAGCCCATTCTTTTAAATCGACCAGTTCGGCCTGAACTGTACTGAAATTGGCCTGATCAATACTGCGCTTGACCCAACGTGCCACTTTAATGGCAGTCCGACCTTCACGCACGCTACCCACGACAATATATATTTTCATGTATAGATCCTAGATTTTTTGAATTGTCATCTTTAACTTATTATGAATATTATTTATTGAATATTAAGGATTTGTATCTTTAACCATCGCTGTAAGCAGAAAATAAAAAAGCTCCCGAAGGAGCTTTTAAAAAATCATGCGTTAGATGATCTTTTACATCAGTTTAATAGCTTGCTGACCAGCAGGGGTCACTTTAAAGATTTCCACTTCAAAGGTAATGTCCTTGCCTGCAAGCGGGTGATTAAAATCAATTTCAGTAATATCTTCACCGACTGATTTCACCACACCAAATAGACTTTGCTTGGCTTTATCTTCAAATTCAATCATATGACCCACAACAGGAGGCTGTTCGAATTTAACGGTGTCAAACTTTTGTACGTTTTCAGCATTCCATGGACCAAAAGCTTCTTCTGGGGGAAGACTCACGGTACGACGGTCCCCGGCACGTAGACCAAACAGGGCTTTTTCGAAACCCGGCAATAAACTGCCATCACCCATTACCAGGCTGACAGGCATTTCGCGGCTACGGGTGTTGTCAATTTCCACGCCATTTTCAATGGCGACCGAAAAATGCAGCTCGACTTTAGAGCCTTCTGCAATTCGGGTTTCTTCATTTGGATTAATAAAATCAGTCATTTTGTTGCGCTTCCGCACGTTGAATACGGTGTTTTTCCAGGAAAAACGTATCGATCAGGAGCAAGATAGTCCCCACGGTAATGGCACTATCGGCAATATTAAAAGCAGGAAAGTGGCTGTTGTTGTAGTAAACATGAATAAAATCGACCACATAACCCAAGGTGACCCGGTCAATCAGGTTACCGATGGCGCCACCCAGAATCAGGGCAATCGCCATAGGTAAAATCACGATTTTTTTTGGCATACGCATCAGCCAAAATACAAAAATTACAGACACTAACGCTGCCAGTGAAGTAAAGAAATAGCGTTGCCATCCACCGGCATCGGACAGGAAACTAAAGGCTGCGCCATAGTTATGTAGCAATGTCCAGTTTAAAAAGGGCAGTACAGGGACCGGATCTGCATAATTCAGATGCGTCGTTGCAAACCATTTGGTCCATTGATCCAGAATAATTGCCACAATGGATAATCCGACCCACACAAGATTGTGCGGGTAGAACTGGAATAAGCCCTTTTTATTTTGCGGATTAGGCATACTTTCTCTCTTCGCCTTGACCTGTAGGAAGGTTAATAATACAGCGAGAACAAAGGCCTGGATGTTCATGATGTGTATTCACATCAGGCAGTACATGCCAGCAGCGTGCACATTTCTCACCATCGGCTGCAGAGACTTTGACGCGTAAACCTTCCAGATCAGTGGCTTCACCTTGCGCTGCATCAAAGGCATTTACAGTAACTTGAGAGGTGATCAGGACAAAACGAAGCTCGTCACCTAACTGATCCAGTACTGCTTTCAGTTCAGCATTGGCCCAAAGTTCAACTTTGGCGGACAGGTTAGAACCAATCAGTTTGGCATTACGTGCCGCTTCAATTTGCTTGTTGACTGCAGATTTAACGCTAATTAAAGTCTGCCAGTCGGCTTCTGAAACCAGGTTGGCTGTTGAAGCGACTGGAATGTCATACCACTCGGCAGTGAACACGTATTTCTCGCTTTGACCTGGAATTAAAGGCCAAGCTTCTTGAGCAGTAAAGCTCAAGATCGGTGCCATCCAGCGAACAAAGGCTTGGACCAGGTGATACAAGGCAGTTTGTGCAGAATGACGGGCTTGTGAATCCGCTTTGGTGGTGTACTGACGGTCTTTGATGATGTCGAGATAGAAACCACCCAAGTCATTGATACAGAAGTTAGTCAAGGCATTGGTGACGATATGGAAGTTCATATCTTCATACGCTTGTTGAATGGTTTTTTGTACGTCCGCAGCACGTTGCAGGATGTATTGATCCAGCGCGATCAATTGATCCACTGGCAAGGCATCAGTAGCTGGCTGGAAGCCATTCAGGTTGGCCAGCAAGAAACGCAGGGTATTACGAATACGGCGGTAACCATCCGAAGCACGGCTAAAGATTTCCTTACCTGCGGTCATTTCATAGCGGTAATCTGCCGATGCAATCCAAAAGCGTAAGCCGTCTGCACCCATGTCTTTAATAATGTCTTGTGGAGTAATGATGTTACCCAACGATTTCGACATCTTGCGGCCTTTTTCATCGACTACGAAGCCGTGAGTTAACAAGCCTTTGTATGGTGCGCGTTCATTGATCGCAATTGAGGTGAGCAATGAAGACTGGAACCAGCCACGGTGTTGGTCTGAACCTTCAAGATATAAATCGGCTGGGTCTTGTAACTCTTCACGCTCACGTAGAACTGCATAATGCGTCGTACCTGAGTCGAACCAAACGTCTAAGGTGTCGCGTACTGCATTGTAGTGCTCGGCATCCTCGCCAATGAAGTCTTTGGCTTCACGGTTGTACCAGCCATCAATCCCTTCTTGTTCGATCAGTTTCGCAACTTCTTCGATCAATTCAGGTGTGCGTGGGTGCAATTCGTTGGTGTCTTTATGTACAAAGAATGGAATTGGCACGCCCCAAGTACGTTGACGTGAAATACACCAGTCCGGACGGCCTTCAATCATCGCTTGGATACGGTTTTTACCCCAATCCGGTACAAAGCTGATGTCATTTTCAATCGCATTCAGTGCGCCTTGACGTAAACCTTTGGCATCCATGCTGATAAACCATTGTGGTGTAGCGCGGAAAATAATTGGAGTTTTATGACGCCAGCAGTGCGGATAGCTGTGTTTGATTGGGTGATGTGCCCACAGCTTATTGTTTTCTGCCAAAGTCGCAATAATTTGTGGATTGGCTTTGTAGATGTGTTCGCCTGCAAAGATTGGTGCAGTAGGTAAATATACGCCATTGCCACCGACAGGATTGTCAACTTTTAGGTTGTATAATAGGCCGACTTTATAGTCGTCCACACCGTGGCCTGGCGCGGTATGTACTGCCCCTGTACCACTGGTTGCAATGACGTGTTCACCCAGGATGACCGGTACTTGACGATCAGCGATTAACGGATGTTGCAGTTGCAGGTTTTCAAGTTTTGCGCCGGTAAAATCGGCAATCACTTCAACAGTGCTAAAGCCATAACGTTCAGTCGCAGATTCAACCAGATCTTTGGCCAAGATAAAGTTTTGCGGTTGTTTATCTTCACCACGTGCTTTGACCAATTGATATTCAATTTCAGCATGCAGGGCAACGGCCTGGTTGGCAGGTAATGTCCAAGGTGTTGTGGTCCAGATCACGATGTCAGTGCAGTCAGTTACTTGAACGCCTAAACGTGCAGATAGGTCTGCTAAATCGACCACAGCAAAACCGACATCAATTGCATCGGATTTTTTATCTTCATATTCAACTTCGGCTTCTGCCAATGCAGAACCACAGTCCAAACACCAGTTCACAGGTTTAAGACCCGGTTCAATATGACCTGCTTTGGCAATTGCACCCAATGAACGCACGATATCGGCTTCTTGCTTGAAGTTCATGGTGAGGTAGGGGTTATCCCAGTCACCGAACACGCCCATACGCACGAAGTCTTTTTTCTGTAATTCAACCTGGGTGTAGGCATACTCACGGCAGTGCTTGCGGAAAGTGGCGGCATCGACTTTCACGCCGACTTTGCCGACTTTTTCTTCAACTTTCAGTTCAATAGGCAGACCGTGACAGTCCCAACCCGGAACATAAGGGGCATCATAACCATCCATCACGCGGCTTTTGATGATGATGTCTTTAAGGACTTTGTTGACGGCATGGCCTAAATGGATTTGGCCGTTTGCGTACGGAGGGCCATCATGAAGCACATATTTTTTCTTGCCAATACGCGATGCACGAATCTGCTGATAAATGTTGTCGGCATACCACTCTTCTAACCATTTTGCTTCACGTACTGCCAGATTTGCTTTCATTGCAAATTCAGTACCTGGGAGGTTTAGCGTGGCTTTATAATCCACTGCATTTTCAGGAGTTTGCTTATCGCTCATGCAAGTTGTCTTCCAATTTAATCAGTCTGAGGCTGACGCGTTTTACAATAAAAAATCTGGGATTTAAAAGGGAAAATGCGGCGTGTTTTGTCGAAACTCAAGCAGTTTCTCAACATCGTCATCAATTCCGACTTTTAATGCTTCAAGCGAAGGGTAGTCCTTTTCGCCATGTAAATAGTTCAAGAATGTCACCCGCATTAACAGGCCATACAGATTAGCAGAAACATCAGGAAAATGTACTTCTAATCGCCATTCCGGATGGACTTGTTTGATGGCCGGTCGGGTACCGACATGTCCGGCACCGAACAGGGCGGTAGGTTCATAGCCTGCAATGCCTGATTTTTCAGGATTGTCGGCTTTCACTTTATCTTTTAACGATAGGGTTTCACACATCACCTCTACGCCGTAAATGCCTTTCAAGCACGGTTTATGACGGTTTAGCGCGACATTAATGGTTGGAAAATCAAGGGTTCGTCCAATCTGGTCACCGTATTGTACCCGACCGGTGATGCTATAGGGACGGCCAAGTAATTTGGCAGCAAGGGCTAAATCACCTGCTTGCAAGGTCTGGCGGATCCTGGTCGAACTGACGCGTTCACCATCCAGTGCAACCGTAGTTAAGTTGGTGACCTGAAAACCATAGGCTGTTAAAAATTCACTATTGCCCTGACGGTTTTTGCCAAAGTGGAAGTCATCGCCCAATACCAGGCTGTGGGCATTCAGTTTGAGTTTTAACAGTTCAGCAAAGTTTTCAGCATTTAGACTGCGGAAATGGTTATCAAATTTTGCAACGGCAATGTAGTCCACGCCCAGTTTAGTCAGATATTCCACTTTTTCACGCAGTGAGGTAATACGTGGAGGAGCATCATAACCCTTAAAAAACTCCAGAGGTTGCGGCTCAAAAATCATCACCAGCGTTTTTAAATTTTCTGCGGCTGCCAGCTGTTTTAACTGGCTAATCATTGCCTGATGGCCCAAATGTACACCGTCAAAATTACCAATGGTTACGGCCGTTTTTGGCAATTGAAAATTGGGCGCTAAAGCATTCAGGCGGAGCAGCTTCATGGGCGAATCAATAAGTGAAAAGTTATCAGGGCTATATATTGCCATAATCTTACGCGTTCGTCTTGTTGTTGTGTTTTCATACAAAAAAATATTAAATTTCTTGCAAAAATAGTATTTGAAAAAATCTGCATCCAGAAGATTCATTGCATGGAATGGTTTCAAAATCGTTCATGATAAGAAAAATAAATTTAAATATTCAAGTGAATCGGGGGGATCAAATTTTTGTACGGGAACGTGCTTATGATTTTAAATTTGCACTTATTGGGTAATTCTTTTCTAATTGGCACAATTTTAAATTTGTGCATCGATAAGGTTTTGCTATGTCTGATCTGGCTTTAATTATGGCTTTGCCCAGTGAATCTAAAGGTCTGTTTGAACAGGCAGGCATCGAAGTCCATTACAGCGGTATAGGCAAAGTCAATGCGGCATATAAAGCCTTCGAGGTGATTCACAAGACCGGTTGCAAGACCCTGCTCAATTTGGGTACCGCCGGAAGTTCGCATTTTAATGCGCATGAACTGGTCGAAGTCAGCACCTTTGTGCAACGGGATATGGATGTCTCTCCGCTCGGTTTTGCAGTTGGGGTTACGCCTATGGATGAGGATCATCCGGCAGAAATCCATTTGCAGTCCTATTTTCAGCATTTGCCTCAAGGTATCTGCGGAACAGGGGACAGCTTTGAGATAGGCTTGCCTAAAGTGCCATGCCATCTGGTCGATATGGAAGGCTATGCCATGGCCAAAGTCTGTAAAAAACTGGGGGTAAGATTCGTTTCAGTGAAATATATTACCGATGGGGCCAATGAAACTGCGCATCTGGATTGGGAAGAAAATTTATTGTTGGGTGCGCAAAAGCTATCAAAATTATATCAAACGATAAAAGAAGAACAGTGAAAGTGGAAATTCGGCGACCATAGAAAACTATGGTCGTATGCCAAAACTATCGTTGACGATAATTTAAGAGTTATGGACGGGGAATGACGCCATATAACATCATGTGTACCGTATGGTGAATACAACGTTGTTGCATACTGCGGTTGCGTAAGGTTTTACCCGTGACCATTTCCATTTGCGTGGCAAAATCTGCATAGTTTTGCGTCAATGCCCAAATATTCAAAATCAGCAGTTCAGGATCAATTTCTTTGGCAATTTTCCCCTGTTCCTGCCATACGCTAATCACTTTAGCCTTGCGCTTAAACAGTTTCTTTAAAGGACCTTTTAGAATTGGCAAAATATGGGGTGCACCTTGGATCACTTCCAGCGCAAACAGGCGGGATGCTTTCGGTTGAGTACGTGACACTTCAATTTTTTGCAATAAATAATTGGTAATCGCTTCTTCAGGTTCCAACTCTGATTCCAGCATTTGCAGTGGCGCAAGCCATTTCTGTAGAACGGTGGTGAGCACTTCTACATATAAAGCTTCTTTATTTTCATAATAATAGAAAATATTCGATTTATGCATTTCAGCAATCTGAGCAATCTCGTCTAAGCTTGCCCCATTAAAACCGTAAAGGGAAAATACATCGAGTGCAGCATTTAGCAATTGATGTCTTTTTTGTGTACTCTTTTTTTGTTCCATTGGCAAATTTAAAAAAATTAAAGGGGAAAGGCAAATTGTACGGCAAATCGACAGATTTGTGCATTACTAAAAATTGCATTTTTATCATAATTGATAGTTTATTCTGTAGGTTAGCTATTTAATGAGTTAAAAATCCTATAGAACCTACCGATAGGCAATGATTGCATTTCTTATATAAATGATTAAATGGGATTGATTTTTTTTGGTAAATGATACGACTGGTTTTTTGTGTTTAGATTTGGTGCAGTTTTAAAAAAACTAAAGAGTATGTTTAAGCTGGACTAAAAGATGCATAAACCGAGGAAGGATAACGGATCGTTTAGATTCGTTATCGCCGTGTTGCATGCTCAGGTTGCCAATACAGCCTTTAATACTTGCTGTTCCAGCTCGGTAAATGAGTAATCTTTTTTACGTGGTCGAGGCAAATCCACTTTAAACTGCTGGGCAATGTGCCCCTTATCTAACAGGATAATCCGGTCGGCCAGTTGTACGGCTTCACTGACATCATGAGTGACTAAAATGGCGGTAAAGCCCTGTTCAGTCCAGAGTTTTTCAATCAGGTTCTGCATGTCCAAACGGGTGAGTGCATCCAGCGCACCTAAAGGCTCATCAAGCAGCAAAATGCGAGGTTTATGCGATAAGGCTCGGGCCAGTGCAGTACGCTGACGCTGACCGCCTGAAAGTTGTGATGGCCAGAGTCCGGCCTTTTCTTTCAAGCCGACTTTTTCCAGTAGTGCAGAAGCGTTGGCTTGCTGTTCTTTGGCTAAACCCAATTGTACATTTTGCTCAATGCTACGCCACGGCAACAGTCGTGGGTCCTGGAACATGACCCGAATGTCATCGCTGGTGATGCCTTCGCGAATATGACGTGCTGATTTAAACTTGATTTCGCCATAGCTCGGTTGTTCCAGATCGGCAATCAGACGCAGCAGGGTACTTTTACCACAGCCACTGCGTCCGACAATGGCCAGGAATTCACCCGGTTGAATATGCAGGTCCAGATCTTCCAAAACTTTCACTTCGCCATAGAATTTGTGCAGCTGTTCAATCAGAATTTCTGCACCCACCACTGCGTTAGGATTGATATCTGTAGGGTCAGGTTGTTGCGATATTGAGCGTTCTTCAGATACATGACGCCCGATGCTTAAATCAGTCATGTCTTATTCCTTATTTTTGATAGCCAGCGTGCCAACGCAGCAGGTATTTTTCTAAAGCGACGGCCAATACATCGGCCAGTTTGCCCAGCAGGGCATACAGTAAAATCCCTACCAAGACCACGTCAGTTTGTAAAAACTCACGCGCATTCATGGTCATATAACCAATACCGGATTGTGCTGAAATAGTTTCGGCCACAATCAGCAGTACCCAGACCAGACCAAGGGCAAAGCGTAAACCGACCAGAATCGAAGGCATCGCACCCGGTAAAATAATTTCTTTGTATAACTCCCAGCGCGTTAAGCCATAACTTTTACCCATCTCGATCAGCTGCGGATCTACTGAACGAATGCCGTGATAGGTATTGATATAGAGTGGGAAAAATACCCCTACCGCCACCAGAAACAGCTTGGCAGATTCATCAATCCCGAACCATAAAATCACCAAAGGAATTAAGGCTAAAGCCGGAATATTACGGATCATCTGTAACGTGGTATCCAGCAGGGTAGAGGCTGTCTTCGAAGAACCATTCAGCAGGCCGAGTAATAAACCCAAACCGCCGCCGACCAATAAACCGAGCAGGGCACGTCCGGCACTCACCTTGACGTGTTGCCAAAGTTCACCACTGATCAGCAGCTGCCAGAATGCAGCTACGACCGCCGTCGGTGCAGGCAGAATACGGCTTTCCAACAGCCCGGTACTGGAGGCAATTTGCCAGATAACAATCAGTGCAATCGGGAACAACCAGGGCAGCAAACGCTGCCCAAATTGTGTTCCACGTGAAACCTTGGGTTTCGCCAAGGCTCCCGCAGAAATGCTTGTGCTCATTAAGCCGGCTCCTGATGTTTCACTTCCTTCTTGGCCTCATCAGCAACATAGTTATTTGCTACGATTTCACCAAAAGGACCGGTCAAGTTCGGTTGAGCCAGTTTCTTGCGGGTTTCTAAAGGCAACAGCGGGAACACCAGTTCGGCAAAACGAATAGACTCTTCCAGATGCGGGTAGCCTGAGAAAATAAAAGTATCAATACCCAAGTCCGCATATTCCTGAATGCGTGCAGCAACCGTTTCAGGGTCACCCACCAATGCTGTACCTGCACCGCCACGAACCAGGCCTACACCAGCCCAAAGGTTTGGAGATACTTCAAGTTTAGTACGGTCACCGTTGTGCAGTTCAGCCATACGGCGTTGGCCGACTGAATCCATCTGCTTGAATTTTTGTTGTGCAGCAGCAATGGTTGCATCATCCACATACTGAATCAGCTCTTCAGCAGCAGCCCATGCCTGTTCATTGGTTTCACGCACAATCACGTGTAAACGGATACCGTAACTTAAACTACGGCCTTTGGCGGCAGCTTTGGCTCTGACATTTTCAATTTTTTCTTTTACTGCTGCCGGTGGTTCGCCCCAAGTCAGGTAAGTATCGACCTGGTCGGTGGCCAATTCCACGGCTGCATCGGAAGAACCGCCAAACCAAAGTGGCGGGTAAGGTTGTTGTATTGGCGGATAAAGCAGTTTTGCGTCATCGACACTTAAGTGTTCACCGTGGAAAGTGAAACTTTCACCAGTATGTGAATGTTTTAAAATTTCACGCCAGATGGTGGTGTATTCAGCCGCCGTTTTATAGCGCGTCGCGTGATCTTCATACACGCCGTCACCTTTAAGCTCTTGCTCATCACCACCGGTGACCAGGTTCAGCCGAACGCGACCGCCAGACAAACGGTCAAAAGTTGCTGCCATACGTGCAGCCAGTGCCGGTGTGGTAACGCCTGGACGTAATGCCACCAGGAATTTCAAATTTTTAGTGGCATCAATCAGGCTGGCAGCGGTAATCCATGGATCTTCACATGAACGGCCGGTTGGAATGAGTACGCCTTCATAACCCAGGTTATCTACCGCGACGGCAATCTGTTTCATATAAGCATGATCGACCTGACGGGCGCCTTTGCTTGTGCCTAAATAACGACTGTCACCATGCGTAGGAATAAACCAGAAAATTTTCATTGCATTGATCCTTAGATTATTTGCCTGCCCAAACGGCTTGCTGAATATTGATAGATTTCGGAATGATCTTGAGTTCGCTAAAACGGTTGGCGAGCTCTTGCTGATCAGCAATCACTTTTTTGCTGAGCAGAGCAGCACCAGACGGGTTAGGACGACGCTGGATAAAAGTCTGGCTGACAATCGGTTTCAGACCGGTGCTTTGAGCAAACAGGCTTGCAGTCGCAGCCTTGTTGCTTTGTACCCATTTATCGGCAACATTAAGCTGCTTGATAATGCCTTTAAGTGCCTGAGGATGATTCTTAACCAAATCATTTGAAGCCAGATAGAAGGTGTAATTTGGACTTAAGCCTTTCCCTGTGGTCAGTACCTTGGCCTTATCTTCCAGTTGTGCCGCAGCATAGTACGGGTCCCAAATGGCCCAGGCATCAATCGCACCTTTCTGGAAAGCCGCATGGGCATCAGCCGGACTGAGCCAGATCGGTTGAACATCTGTCCATTGCAAACCGGCCTTACGTACTGCCTGCACCAATAGATAATGTGAGCTTGAACCGCGGTGAACCCCAATACGTTTGCCCTTCAACTGGCGGAGCTGGGTAATTTTGGAGTTGCTTGGCACCAAAATGGCAGAAGCCAAAGGTTTTGCCGTTTCATAAGCAAAATAATGCAGTGGCTTGTTGCCTGCCTGAGCATAGACAGGCGGCGTATCGCCGGTTGAACCGATATCTACAGAACCGACGGCTAGGGCCTCTAAAATTTGTGGACCGCCCGGAAATTCATTCCAGCTGATTTTGGCGTTGGGAAATTCCTGTTCAAATAACTTTTGCTGTTGTGCAATCACCAGATTGACAGAAGATTTTTGATAGCCGACACGAAGCTGTTTCACTGAAGGATCAACAGCCCAGGCGGCACCTGAACCCAACATCGAACAAGCAATTAACATGGCATTCATGCC
This sequence comes from Acinetobacter sp. YH01018, assembly GCF_013420295.1. Classification (NCBI taxonomy): domain Bacteria; kingdom Pseudomonadati; phylum Pseudomonadota; class Gammaproteobacteria; order Moraxellales; family Moraxellaceae; genus Acinetobacter; species Acinetobacter sp. YH01018. The sequence goes on along the minus strand of NZ_VOYL01000014.1, from coordinate 56,697 downwards.
ATGACTGGAGGTCTTGAACCATGTGGCTGCTTTGTTGTGTAGCTGATGCTGAGTCATGTTAAATCCCCTAGGTTTTATTTATGATTTACTTCGCCAAAATCGCGGATTGAATATTGAGTTTGTTTGGAATCAGTTTCTGCTGATAAAAGGCATCGGCAACATATTGCTGCTTTTGCACCACCTCATTAGAAATCGGTTGTACCCCAAAGCCCATGCGGGAAATGGACGTTTTCAGGATATCTTTAGACAGTCCTGTTGGTTTTTCCAGCAGCTTGGCGGCTTCGTCCTGATGCTGGGATACCCATTGTGTGGTGGTGTTGAGTTCATTCACCACCGCTTTCAGCACATCTGGATGCTGCTCGGCAAATTTGCGGTCAGCCAGATAAAACTGATGGTTACTGACCAGGTTTTCACCTGTGGCAATGACACGAGCACCAATCTGCTTTTCTGCAGCCGCAAAGAACGGGTCCCAAATCACCCAGGCATCGACTGCACCTTTCTCAAAGGCTGCGCGTGCGTCCGAAGGCGGCAAGTACACCACCTGAATGTCATTTAGGGTGAGCTTGTTGGCTTGTAACACTTTTAACAGTAGATAATGAACATTCGAGCCTTTATTGAGTGCAACACGTTTGCCTTTTAAATCCTGGATGCTATGAATGGCTGAATCTTTTTGCACAATCAAGGCTTCAGCTTTAGGTGCTTCCGGCTGGTTGGCGATATAAACCAGATTTGAATTGGCAGCCTGTGCGAAAATAGGCGGCGCTTCACCTGCTTCACCTAATACAACACTGCCGACATTTAAGCCTTCAAGCAATTGAGGACCGGCTGGGAATTCTACCCATTTCACATTGACGCCCTGATCTTTCAACGCCGTTTCTAAAGTGCCACGTTCTTTAATAATCGGTAACAAGCCATACTTTTGAAAGCCGATATTTAACGTGACTGTTTCAGCTTCTTTTTTTCCGCAACCTGACATCATCATTGCGCCAGCAACTACTGAAGAAAGGACCAGTGATTTCGCCCAGAATTTTGCTTGAATGGCGCTCATGTATGTGTGCTCCGCAATAAGGAAGTGTTGAATATTGAACACATACGCTAAAGCCTTTTCTTTTTCGAAAAAAATAAGAAAAGATAAATTTCTAATGAGGAAAAAAGATAAATAAAATAAAGAAAACCTTATGTAGAAATGTGATTTATCAGGACAACTCAATATCCAGTTTTATTTAATTAAATTATTGATATTAAGTAACTTAAATTCTAAATCTTAAGCGTGGATAAGAATATGCAAAAATGCCATAAACAAATCATGATAAATTTCGATGGGTTTATCATAAAGATATAAAAAATAAAGATATAAGCGGCATAAAAAAAGCCACTTTAAAGTGGCTTTTTGAAGACTAGGGAATTACGTTGATAGTTATACAGGGCCTGACGTGCATTGGGCAGGTCATCGACACTGGCGGGTTCAAAACCATGTTCGACAAACCAGTGCGCGGTACGTGTGGTCAGTACAAACAGTTGCTGAATGCCCAGACTTTTGGCCTTGTCTTCGAGATAATGCAGAATCTGGCTGCCGCGGTTGGACTTGCGATAGGTCGGATCGACCGCCACACAGGCAATCTCCGCCGATTTAATTTCATTGGCTGAGGTGGGAATTGGATATAGGGCGGCGCAGGCCAGAATCATCCCGTCCCGTTCAATCACGGAAAACTGCTCAATTTCACTTTCTAATCTTTCACGTGAGCGATACACCAGAATGCCTTCGGCCTCAAGTGGACGAAGCAGATTCATCAAGCCGCCGACATCCTGAATCGTAGCCGTACGCACATCTTCATAATGGGCATCGGTCATCATGGTGCCCGCACCATCACGGGTGAACAGTTCTTCCAGCAAGGCCCCATCGTAGGTATAAGAAATCAGATGTACACGATGTACCCCTTGCAGGGAGGCATTTTTGGCACCGCGCAATTGCAGGGCAATATCGGGATTGGAATCCTGATATTGCAAGATCTGCCGATCCAGCTGATGCGGCGCTATTTCACGCTGCAATTGTCCAAACTCGTTGACCAGACCTTGCTGTTTACCCAAAAAAATCAGCTTGTCGGCTTTCAGCAGAATAGCCGTATTGGTGGCCACTTCTTCTGCCACCAGGTTAAACACCTCACCTGTACTGGAATAGCCGGTTGGACCCAGCAACACAATATTGTGATTTTTCAAATGTCTTTGAATGGCGTCAGTATCAACCGTTCGTACTTCACCCGTCAGCTGAAAATCGATGCCGTCCCGAATGCCATAGGGTTTGGCGGTGACAAAATTGCCCGAGATTACATCAATGCGTGCGCCATACATGGGGGAATTGACCAGTCCCATGGAAAGCAGGGCTTCAATTTGTAAACGGATCGAACCCACTGCATTCATGACGCAGCTTAAAGATTCGCGTGTGGTAATGCGGCGGTGATTGTGAAAAGGCGTTTGAATACCGCTGGCTTTGAGGTTCTGGTTGATTTGCGAACGTGCACCATGTACCAGAATCAGCCGAATGCCTAAAGAATGCAGCAGAGCAATGTCATGAATAATATGCTGGAAATTTTCATGTTGCACCGCCTCACCATCAAACATGATGACAAAGGTTTTGTTGCGGTGGGCATTGATATAGGGTGCAGAATGTCGAAACCAATGCACATATTGTAAATTTGTGCTTTGTGATGTTTCAGATGAATTCGTTTGCATACCTATCTCAAAATTAAAAAATTTCCTTCCTTGATTCTAATCAAAAAATGACGGGGGGAAAGCTAAAAAATAAAAAACACCTGAATTGAATTCAGGTGTTTTTTAGGGAAGAGGAAACTTAGGCCGGTTTTAGTTGATGATGCGCACAATACGGTCGGTACGTTCATTCACTAACACATAGTCGCCGTTGATTTTATACCACTGTTGATAACGGTTGGTATTCGGTAAGCGGCGTGCTTCACGGTCGCTAACTTTATAGCTGGATGAGCTAAATACACGCGGGAAGTTTTGGCCTGCACGCCAGTCACGGCTTGGGTTTACTCGTTTGCTGTCATAACGGTTGTTATTGTCCCAACGGTTGTGGTCATAACGGTTGTTGTTGTCCCAGCGCTGGTCATGTTGTGAGTGTGCCTGCTGATAACGCTGATGATCATCATAGCGATGGTCTGATGCTGCCATCGCTGAAGTTGCCATCAATGCAGATAAAGAAAGCGCAATTGTAGTCAGAATTTTTTTCATTACTTTCACCCTGGATCATTTAGGAAGATGTTTTCGATGATTCAAAATTAGAGGAAAAGTCGAGATAAACGATGTTGGAATCTTAGTTGAATTGTGAAATTGATGGAGAAAAAAAGAAGATTGTAAAAGACTGAAAGTTATAGAGATAAAGGGATAGGCTTGACCATAAAAGTGCAAAAATAAAAAAGCCCAAACTGGAGTTTGGGCATGGAGCATTTAAAACGGCGTTTAGAATCCTTGAATGCGTACAATATTATTGCTGTCTGTATCCACTAAAATATAGTCATTATTGATTTTGTACCATTGCTGGTTACGCGATGGTTTGGGCAAGTCATGGTTTTTATAGTCGACCTTGTAGCCATCGCCACGATAATGCTGTGGCATCACATAGCCCGGTTGCCATTTATGCTGTTGTAGACGCTTGAATCCGCGTTCTTCACGCATACGGCGTTTGTCTTGCATGTCATCGTCATCTTCACGAAAATCGCGACCGCGGCTAAATTTTGGCTGATCGGATTGATCCCAGCCACGATAATTATTGTTTTTTTCATGAGGTCCGGCAAGGCTGACACTACTTGCCATCAAAGCACTGAAAGAAATTGCCAAAACAGTCAAAATCTTTTTCATGTTGAACCCTCATAAAAAAAAGTATTAATTTCACTGATGTTAATGTACAAAATAATTGCAGAGAAACTGTGAAGATCAATCATGCATTTCTTAAAAAATGCAGAGATAATAAGGATATTATGGGAAAATATCTCATCATTTAAAAATCTTCAGCAATTTTATAGCGCTATTAAATATTAAAAAACTTTTGCTTGAGGAAAACTTTGTATCAAAGTTTTGAGATCACGTTGACTGATTTAACAATGTTCTAAGCAATGGGCTGAACAGCGGGTTGGGTTCGACAGTTCCATATAGTTTTCTTTTAGTTCCATTGTTCCACCAGGCCTTGTAGTGAGTTGACAGCCTCAGCAATTGCTTCTGCCTGTTTGACATCATCCAGACCGATGATCAAAGTATTTGAAAGCTGTAGTTTTTCAATACAACGAATCGTTTCAATTTTACGTTTTTGATCTGCCATGTTGAGCTTCCTCATACTGAATGTTTTTGAATGCTGTTCAGCATAGCGGCATTCTTTTAATTTATAAAAACGAATATTTTTGTAAAAATTATCTAAAAATACGATTTAAGCCTTAAATAGCGAAAGTACAGTTCTGAGTTTTTAAAAATTTAAGTCTGCAATAAAAAAGGGAGCATATAGAGCTCCCTTTTTTATTTTTAGAGATCAGTCTTGTGCATCAATGCTTTGACCATTCAAATGCAGGCTGTCATCCCCCATTAAATAGAGGTAAGCCGGCATAATGCTTTCCGGTGTCGCCAAGGTTTTTGGATCTTCCTCAGGATAAGCCTTGGCACGCATGGCGGTACGGGTGGCACCCGGATTGATGCAGTTAAAACGCACATTCGGATAGACATTTTCTTTGGCAAAAATCTGGTTCACTGCTTCAATGGCAATTTTGGATACTGAATAAGCGCCCCAACGTTCCCGTGCTTCACGTCCGACACCGGAACTGGCAAATACCACCGAAGCATGCTCGGACTTTGCCAGTAAGGGCAGCAGTTCCTGGGTCAAAATAAAGGGAGCACGCAGATTCACAGCCATCACATCATCCCAGACATCTACCGGGTAATGCGCCAGTTCGGTACGCTCTCCCAGAATCCCGGCATTGTGCAAAATGCCGTCTAGGCGACCGAACTGTTGCGTTAAAGTATCGACCAGTAACTCATAGTCACGAGGAGAGGCACTGGAGAGCTGCAAAGGCAGAATAGCCGGTTGTGGTGCACCCAGGCTTTCAATTTCATCATAGATGACTTCAAGCTTGTTTAGGGTACGTCCATGCAGCACTACAGTGGCACCATGCAGGGCATAGCTTATTGCAGCCGCACGGCCAATACCATCGCCCGCACCTGTAATCAGGATAATGCGATCTTTTAACAGATCGGGGCGAGGCTGATATTCTGAATATTTCATTGCATACCTCCTCGTTTATATTGTTATGTCGTTATGAAATGAGTGAATGATGATCTTGTTTTACGCCGACTAGTTGATTAATCACTTGATGTAATTCTGCAACTGTCTTCACTATACAATCCGCCTGCCATGCTGTTAAGTTATCTTTGTGTTGCAATGGTAAATAGCCATAGCCTGCCAGAATGGTGTACATATTGGCATTGCGGCCTGCATCAATGTCACGCGGATGGTCACCCACATAAATACAATCTTCAGGTCGTACCTGAATTTGCTTGGCCGCCAGATACATCGGTTCCGGATCGGGTTTGGTGTTGCTGACATCTTCCGGGCAAACCAGAACCGCACAGCGTTCGGTCAGATTGAGTGCCTGAAGCAGGGACTCACTGAGCCAGCGAGGCTTGTTGGTGACAATGCCCCAAGGAATATCCTGACTTTCCAGTTGTTCTAGCAAGGAATGCATGCCTTCGAACAGATCGGTCTCTACCGCAATATCTTCACCATACAAATCCAAAAAGCGCTGGCGATGGGCGAGGAATACCGGATCTTCCACTTCCAGTTCCGGATAGACCAGTTTCACCATGGCCCGTGCACCTTCAGAGACCTGGGTACGAATTAAATCCGCGGCCACGATGTCACAGGGTTTGTCGCGGCACATGTCCTGAATAATGCGAATAAAGTCAGCCGCAGTGTCAATTAAGGTGCCATCCAGGTCAAACAGTACAGCTTTCATCAGGCACCTTCTTTTACCGTATAAACCATATAGTTCACATCGACATTTGGTGCCAGCCAGTAACGTTTGGTCAGCGGGTTGTAATGCAGGCCGGTCATGTCTTTCAGTTTCAGATTTGCTGCCCGGATATCATGCGCCAGCTCGGAAGGCTTGATAAACTTGCTGTAATCATGGGTGCCTTTAGCGAGCATACGCAGAACGTATTCCGCGCCAATAATGGCAAACAGATAAGACTTTGGATTACGGTTAATGGTCGAGAAGAACACATGGCCGCCCGGTTTGACCAGGGTTTGGCAGGCCTGAATAATTGATGCCGGATTTGGAACATGCTCCAGCATTTCCATACAGGTCACCACATCATATTGTCCGGCCTGTTCCTGGGCCAACTGTTCTACCGGAACCTGGCGATATTCAATATTCTGCACGCCTTCCTGTTCGGCATGAATGCGGGCTACATTTAATGGCGCTTCACCCATGTCGATACCCAAAACATTGGCTCCACGACGCGCCATGCTTTCCGACAGAATACCGCCACCACAACCGACATCGAGCACTTTTTTACCGCTGAGACCGCCAGCATGCTCATCAATCCAGTTTAAACGCAGCGGATTGATCATATGCAAGGGGCGGAACTCAGAATGCTGATCCCACCATATGGCAGCGAATGCTTCAAATTTGGCAATTTCTTGTGGATCAACATTCAATTGCGACATCGGTATCACCTCAATCAAGTCATTATAATTTAAAAAAGTTACAGAAGCTTAGTGTAGCGTTAATTCTAAAAAAAGCGATAAATGCCGTAAAAAAGTTCACAGAATGAAAACGAATTCGGCATAATTGATTTATAGTGATCGCATAAATTAGACATAATGATTTAGAGGACAATAAGGTCAATGAAAAAATTTATTTTAGGTAGCGTAGCAACGGCTATTTTTGCCTTATCCGGTACTGCAATGGCAGCCAATTTTGTTGCAGGTAAAGATTACACCGTGGTGGCCAATCCGGTTAAGGTTGAAGTTCCTGGAAAAATTGAAGTGCGTGAATTCTTTTGGTATGGCTGCCCGCATTGCTATCGCTTAGAGCCGCATATGCAGATCTGGCTGAAAAAATTACCTAAAGATGTGCGTTTCGTGCGTACTCCGGCGGCAATGAATCCTGTCTGGGAGCAGGGCGCGCGTGGCTATTATGTGTCTGAAGCATTAGGCGTTCGTAAGAAAACTCACCTGCCTTTATTCCATGCCATTCATGCAGGTGGCCAGCAGATTTTTGATCAAAAATCCCAAGCCAAGTTCTTTGTAAAATATGGCGTGCCTGAAGCCAAATTCAACAGCATGTTTAATTCATTTGCTATTACTTCAAAAATAGCGCAAGCCAAACAGTTGGCACAGCAATATCAACTCAGTGGTGTGCCTGCGGTTGTGGTCAATGGTAAATATGTGGTGCAAGGTGAAGATGGCAAAGTCACTCAAGTGATCAGCTATCTGGTAGAAAAAGAGCGTAAAGCCAAATAAGCAACAGGTTCTAAAAAAACCGCCATCATGGCGGTTTTTTTACCTCTGGTCGTTATTCAATTATGAAGAGACCGAATCTTTGGAAGGGTCCCAGTTGGAGATGCCACGGAAAATCAAATGCACTTGAGTCATGGTTTGCAGCTTAAACTGTTTTTGTTGTTCTAGACGTTCTTCAGCCTGATAGTGACGGTTGATATCCATCCAGGTCATGGCCCAGGTAAAAGACAAGTTAATTAAAATATTAGAAAATACTTGCAGGTCTTGGGTATTACCAATGTGCTGCATGGCCTCAATTTGACCCAAATCATTAGCCAGGTCTTCAATTAAAAAATTAATTTCCCGGGCAATGGCCTGGCGAATCACTTCTGATCCCCCCCAGCGTTCGGCAATCATAAATACCCACGGTTCAGGATGATGTTCAACTGCCTGAAAAAACAGGTCCAGGCTGATTTGGGTTTCGGTATCTGGCTGATAGATATAGGCTTGTCCCAGCTGATGAAAAATACCTTTTAAATGCAGGGCAACCTGATCAACCAGTTCCAGTCCCAGCTCATTCATGTCCTGAAAATGACGGTAGAATGCCGTTGGTACCAAACCGACATGGCGTGCAATTTCACGCAAACTGATGCTGCTGAAAGAGCGTCCAGACGTGTTTAACGCCAGCGCAGCATCTAAAAGTGCTTGGCGGCTCTGCTGCTTACGCTCATCCCGTATCGACATGCGACTACCCTAAAAAAATGCTGAATGAAGTCTATCAAAAAAAAACAAATTAAACGACGAATGTCAGTGAACGGATGTTGACTGAATTAAAAAATGATTATAGTGTACATGTGTTCACTATAAGAACACCTGTTCACTCAAATAAATAGCCAGCAATAAAAGAGGAACGTCATATGAGTCATGTCATGCAATATCAGCCGCAATGGATTCGAGAAGATTTCGTCGATTTTATTGCTGAAAAAATCAATCCAGTCTGGGCATGGAAAAAAGTCAAAGCCAGTATTGTCGATGTACAGATGCTGAGTTCAGACTTTTATCAGATTGAGTTGCAGCCGAATCATAATTTTCGTGCTGATGCTTTTCATGCCGGACAAAGTATTTTAGTGACTGTAGTGATTGCAGGTGTGCGTGAGCAACGCAGTTATTCCGTTGTCAAAATCACTGCCAACGGCAACGTGGTGATTGCCGTAAAACGTCAGGGCAAAGTCTCCAATGCTTTAACCCATTTGCCCGTAGGTGGCGTAGTGGAAATCTCTCAGGTGCAGGGTGATTTCACATTAAGTTCATCTCAACAACCTATTCTGTTGTTAGCTTCAGGCAGTGGTATCACTGCAATTTATTCTTTATTGCAACAGGCCATCCATCAAAAAGTCAGTCAAATTGACCTGATTTATTTTAGCCGTGATGAGGCTTTTCATAGCGAATTGCAGCAATTGGCCGAGCAGTATCCACAGTTTCAATATCATCATTTTAATACCCTGACCCAGAAGCAACATTTAACGGTGGAACTGCTTGAAAGTATCATTCCAGATTTTAAGCAACGTCAAAGTTATGCTTGTGGTGCCAAGGGCATGATGCAAAGCCTGAACCAGATTTATCAACAGCTGGGGATTACCGATCTGCTCAAACAGGAATATTTCCAGGTCGTCGTTGATGAAACTGCTGCAGTACAACCGGTAATTTTCTTACGCGCTCAACAACAGTTTGAAGCCAAGACCAATTTGCTGGAAAGTGCCGAACAGGCGGGGTTAAGACCCGCACATGGTTGCCGTATGGGCATCTGCAATACCTGTACCTGTACCAAAGTCAGCGGCTCAACCAAAAACCTGCTCACTGGTGAAATCGACCACGATAGCAATACCCAGATTAAATTGTGTATTAGCCAGGCCGTGAGTCCGGTGGTGATTAACCTTTAAAAACAAAAAATGCTTTGATAGCGCTGCTCAGTGATTGATTGCAATTTTTATAGCAGTGTTTGATTCTCACTCAGGAGAAAAACAATGAATATGTCAGTAAAGTTTCAAGAAAACAGTAAATCAAAATATTTAACTGCTGAACAAATTGCCGAATTTGGTGAAAAGGTCGATGCCATTCGCCGCGAAATTATGGACAGCATTGGTGAAAAAGATGCCGAATACATTTATAAAATCCGCGATTTTGTCCGTTATAGCGAAATTGCCTCACGCAGCATGTTGATGTTTGGCGGCTGGATTCCACCAGTCTGGTTATTGGGAACCGGTTTATTGGGTATTTCCAAAATCGTGGAAAATATGGAACTAGGCCATAATGTGATGCATGGTCAGTTCGACTGGCTGAATGATCCGACATTAAATGGTGCCAATTATGACTGGGACACCATGGCAACAGGCGATGACTGGAAACATACGCATAACTATATCCATCACACCTATACCAATATTGTCGGTAAAGACCATGATGTGGGCTATGGCCTGATTCGGGTCAGTGAAGCACAAAAATGGGAACCGCGCTTTTTATTCAATATTCCTTTAACTATTCAGCTGATGCTGTTCTTTGAATGGTATGTCGGTGTACAGAATTTACATCTGGAAGATGCGATTGCCTATAAAACCAAAACCTGGAAACAGGTCTGGAAAGAGTCGGCAAAATTCCGCAAGAAAGCCACCCGTCAGATTGCCAAAGATTATGTCTTTTTTCCATTAATTGCAGGTCCGAATGCACTGCCGGTATTTGCCGGAAATGCAGTGGCGAATGTCATTCGTAGCCTCTGGGCATCCGCAGTGATTTTTAATGGACATTTCACTGAAGATGCCGAAACCTTTGAACTGGACAATACGGCCACTGAAACGCGTGCCGAATGGTATTTACGTCAAATTCGCGGATCGAGTAATTTTAGCGGCACAGAATGGCTGCATATTTTGAGTGGTAATTTGAGTCATCAAATTGAACACCATTTATTCCCTGATATGCCAGCGAACCGTTATGCTGAAGCTGCACCAAAAATCCGTGCCTTATGTGCAGAGTATGGCATTCACTATAATGAAGCCAGTTTCATGAAACAGTTTGGGAGCGTCTGGGTACGTTTGGCTCAATGTTCATTGCCAAATTCATGGACTTCAACTCTTGAACAATCCAAACAGAAATTAAAAGACTTATTGAGCTTTTAAACTTCAATAACAAGCTTAAGGATATGCAGGGTGGGTAGCGAATTTCATGCAAGCTAAAATGGATGCATCCGGGCTTGATGGTTTTTGCCAATAGAGAATCTCTTGGCAAAACCTGAGAGCATGCTTCTGTTATACTAGGCCGCAATGAATTTTAGCCGAAATTAAGGACTCATTATGCGTATCGACCAACGTACATTAGATCAATTACGTGACGTAAAAATTACCCGTAACTATACACGTTATGCGGAAGGTTCAGTGTTGATTGAATTTGGTCATACAAAAGTTCTTTGTACTGCAAGTATTGATAATTCAGTACCGCGTTTCTTGAAAGGTAAGGGACAGGGTTGGGTGACTGCGGAATACGGCATGTTGCCACGTTCTACCCATACCCGTAGTGACCGTGAAGCGGCGCGTGGTAAACAAAGTGGCCGTACTCAGGAAATCCAGCGTCTGATTGGTCGTAGCCTGCGTGCCATGGTGGACTTGAAAAAACTGGGTGAAAATACCATTACCATTGACTGTGATGTGATTCAGGCTGATGGTGGTACACGTACAGCATCCATTACTGGTGCAGCAGTGGCTTTAGTCGATGCCATGAATGTATTGCTTGAAACCAAGAAAATTAAACACGATCCGTTGAAAGGTCTGGTGGCTGCGATTTCTGTCGGCATGTATCAAGACAAAGCCTTGCTCGATTTGTGTTATGAAGAAGATTCAAACTGCCAAACTGATTTAAACGTAGTGATGACTCAAGCAGGCGAGTTTATCGAGCTGCAGGGGACTGCTGAAGACAAGCCATTTACCCGTGCACAATGTAACGAAATGCTTGAATTGGCAGAAAAAGGCATCCAAGAACTCATTAAAAAACAGCAAGAAGCTTTAGGCTGGTAAGTTGTTAATTTAACAATCTCAGCAATAAAAAACGCACCCATCGGTGCGTTTTTTATTGACTCAATTTTTATTGAGTTGAGTAGGGGCGATCAAGCATTAAAACGCATGGATAAATCCACTGCTTTCACATCTTTGGTTAATACACCCATTGAAATATAATCCACACCTGAGCTTGCCACTTCACGTAAGTTTGCGATGGTAATGTTACCTGATGCTTCCAGCTTGCAACGACCGGCAACATGCTTCACCGCATCAATCATTTGCTGCTGGCTGAAGTTATCCAGCATCACGATATCCGCTTTTGCTTCTAAAGCCTGGTTTAGTTCATCCCAGGTTTCAACTTCAACTTCAACAGGTTTACCCGGTGCAATGTTATGTGCCTTGCTAATCGCCTGCGCAATACCACCGGCTGCCATAATATGGTTTTCTTTAATCAAAAAGGCATCAAACAAACCCAGACGATGGTTCTGACCGCCACCAATCGCCACGGCATATTTTTGTGCAATACGTAAGCCCGGCAAGGTTTTACGGGTATCTAACAATTTGGTATTTAAGCCTTCCAGTTCTTTGACATATAAAGCGGTTTTGGTCGCAACCGCAGAAAGTGTTTGCACAAAGTTGAGGGCAGGGCGTTCCACCGTGAGCAGGCTGCGTGCAGAACCGGCCAGTTTTAAAAAGGCTTCATTGGCTTGTACGCGGTCGCCATCATTTTTTAGCCAGGTGACCTGTACTTTTGGATCATAAGCCTGAATCAGTGCATTGACCCAAGGCTGACCGGCCAGCACCATGTCTTCACGGCTAATAATGGTTGCTGTCGCCTGTTCATCTTCAGGAGTTAATAAAGCAGTGATATCACCTTCGCCAATATCTTCTTGTAATGCTTGTTGAATGTTGATTTGGATCGATTGTTCAAGCAAGGATTGAGATATGCTCATAAGGATTCCCGTATCTTTTTTAACCCATGAAAATTGCGCGTTATTTTAGCACTGTTCATTTAAAAGAAATGTTTTTTTCCAGCGATTTTAGCTGCGGAATTTGAGATTTTAAGTTTAAAGTTTTAGGATTGCGCTAAAATCATCAGCTTATGCGAACAGGACTCAGGATTGGACTATGCAACAGGCCCCCTTTTTTCAGGTCATCGACGGTCAGTTAATCGGTGCCAGGCAAGTACCTTCCCCAAATTATAATCAACGTCCCGAACACACCGAAATTCAACTGGTTGTGGTGCATAACATCAGTCTGCCGCCGTCACAGTTTGGTGGGGGATATATTGAACAGTTTTTTCAGAACCAACTGGACTGGTCAGAACATCCTTATTTTCAAAGCATTGAAGGCATGCAAGTTTCTGCCCATCTGCTGATTTTACGCAGTGGTGAAGTGCTGCAATTTGTCAATTTTAATGATCGGGCCTGGCATGCCGGACGTTCCATTTACCTGGGCAAAAAAGAATGTAATGACTATTCTATTGGCATTGAACTGGAAGGCAGTGATGATTTGCCTTTTGACGAGGTGCAGTATGTGGCGTTGGCGCAAGTGACCGCTGCATTGCAAGCGGCTTATCCCAAAATTTTGCAGCATTTGGCCGGTCACTCCGATATTGCGCCTGGACGTAAAACCGATCCGGGCCCATTTTTTGACTGGGTCAAATTCAGAACTTTATTGCAGCAGCATAAAATCCATCAATAATAAGTGGGCTTTATGATTAAACAACGAAACTCCATGTGGAGTTTCATTACAATAGCGACTTAATTTTTTCACTGGGTGGTTACGATGGCGCTTTGGCGATCGACCTTTATTGTTAGTACAATGACCATGTTGTCTCGGGTGCTGGGCTTAGTCCGAGATGTGGTATTGCTGAATGTGTTTGGTGCAGGTAAAGATTTCGATACCTTTGTGGTGGCCTTTCGTATTCCCAACTTTTTCAGGCGCTTATTTGCCGAAGGTGCATTTTCACAGGCTTTTATTCCGGTTTTAACCGAATATAAAACCACGCGCACTCATGCAGAAGTGCAAATCCTGATTAGTCGGGTGTTTGGTTGTCTGGCCACCTTTATGACCACCCTGACCTTTATTGCCATGGTGGCAGCACCTGCGGTGCTGTATATCTATGCGCCCGGTTTCCATGATGACCCGGAAAAATTTGCCTTGGCGACAGACATGTTCCGTCTGACCATTCCTTATCTGCTGTTTATGTCGTTAACGGCTTTTGCCAGCAGTATCCTGAACAGTTATGGTTCTTTTTCAACCCCGGCTTTTTCGCCTGTACTGTTGAATATTACCATGATTGCAGGCGCATGGTGGCTAACGCCCTATATGGCCGAACCGATTATGGCACTCGGCTGGGCTGTGGTGATTGCCGGTATTTTACAGCTGGTGATTCAAATTCCAGAGCTGTGGCGTAAAAAATTATTAATTCCGCCTAAAGTAGATTTTAAACATGAAGGTGTAGAACGCATCATGAAATTGATGCTTCCTGCACTGTTTGGTGTCTCGGTCACCCAGATTAATCTATTGCTCAACACCATTTGGGCATCGTTCATGCAGGATGGTTCGGTATCGTGGTTATACAGTGCCGAGCGGATGACGGAATTGCCTTTGGGGTTGATCGGTGTGGCGATTGGTACGGTAATTTTACCTTCACTCTCTGCACGTCATGCCGAACAGGATCAGGTTAAATTTAGAGGCATGATTGACTGGGCTGCCAAAGTGATCATGCTGGTCGGTATCCCTGCCAGCATCGCCTTATTTATGCTGTCTACTCCAATTATTCAGGCATTGTTCCAGCGTGGGCAATTTACCTTGCAAGATACTGAAATGACTGCGCTGGCCCTGCAATGTATGAGTGCCGGGGTAATCTCCTTCATGCTGATTAAAGTCTTTGCCCCGGGCTTTTATGCTCAGCAAGATACCCGCACACCTGTGCGTGTTGGCTTGATGGCCGTGGCAGCGAATGCCATTTTAAACGTGGTGTTTATTGGTTTCTTTAAACTGATTGATTGGCATGCAGAGCATATGGCCTTGGCCCTGGCTTCTTCAGGTTCGGCCTTGGTCAATGCCGGTATGCTGTATTTCTATCTGCATAAACGCAATATTTTCCGCTTTGCCGGACACTGGAAAAAGCTGTTTCTACAATATGCAGTGGCGAATGCCGCGATGATTGCTGTACTGTGGTATGGTCTCAGTTGGTACAATGGAGAGGTATCGCAGTGGATGCGAATTCTTGAAGTGATTGGTTTATGTGTCGCTGGTGTGGTGGCTTATGCGATTGGTTTATTGGTCACCGGCTTTAGACCACGCCATTTACGACCTTAATTTTTATCTTAAAACTCTACACGGTGAGATAAGTTAGATAAAAAGATATTTAATTTTTGATTCGGTTCTTTTGCTAGGTAGATAATAGAAAGCTGAATAAAAAATCGGATATGAAAAAAGAGCCTGAATAGGCTCTTTTTTTTGATCAAGTGAGATATTTTAAGTGGAGTTCATTCAACTAAACTCTTCCCCTGGAGAGGAAGCCGATGATTGCTAAAATAACGGCAACCACGAGTAAAATAACCGCAAAATCTTTAGATAATCCTGCGACGCCAGCAAAACCTAGTAGACTTGCAATCAGTGCAATCACTGCAAAAATAATCGCCCAACGGAACATAAGCTTTCTCCATGTGTTGTTATTTTCAAAGTAGATTCAGTATAGGGGCGGAAAATTTCCAGCAGTGTTATGCTTATGTTTAAAAAATGTTCAGTTTGACGGCAAATCGATGATTTAAAGTAATAATCACGTTTATGGACTGTAATCATGCACAGGTTATAATAGGCTTCATTTGCTAATTTTTGCCTTGCTATGACCGAATCCTTACGCCCACAATTTTGGAAAGAATATGCTCTAACTGAACTTAATCCTGCCGAATGGGAAGCATTATGCGATGGTTGCGGTCTCTGCTGTTTAATCAAATTAGAAGATGAAGAACTGCAAGAAGTCGCTTATACCAAGGTGGCTTGCAAACTTTTAGACTGCAAAACTGCACGTTGTAGTAATTATGAGCAGCGACTTGACCATGTGCCGGATTGTATTCAACTCACACCAGAAAAATTAGCCACTATTCATTGGCTGCCGCCGAGCTGTGCTTATCGCCGTTTAAAAGAAGGTAAGAGTCTACCTGCCTGGCATTATTTAAATACAGGAACACGTGACAGTGTGATCAAGGCGCGCAAATCGGCAGCAGGCCGTTGTATTTCCGAAACAGAAGTCAATGAAGATGATCTTGAGGAATATATTGTGCGTTGGGTGCGTTAATTTCCTGTTCATCATATAATTTTTGGCTGAAAAAATTTGCAAATTTCATCCTCACCCCGACCTGATACAGCGATTTTTTTGTAAATCGGCTCATTTGAAATGCGCGATATTAAAATTACATAGTAGACTTAGTTTAAGTACAGTAAAGAAATAACAAGATGTCTGAGAGCCATATTCCACTCCCTGAACGACTTCGTCCGCGTGATTTGTCCGAAATTATCGGGCAAGATCATTTATTGGGAGCAGGTGCCCCCTTACGTCAAATGATTGATCAGGGCCATTTACCTTCCATCATTTTTTGGGGGCCACCAGGCGTTGGAAAAACCACCATTGCTTTGCTTTTGGCTCAAGCCGTGGATCGGCCCTTTATCAGTTTATCGGCGCTCAATACCGGAGTAAAAGAACTGCGTGAAGTGATTGCCGAAAGTGGCGATTTATTGACCCCGGTCGTGTTTATTGATGAAATTCACCGTTTTAACAAGTCACAGCAAGATGCCTTATTGAATGCAGTAGAAAAAGGCAAAATTACCTTAATTGGAGCAACCACAGAAAATCCCTCTTTTGAAGTGAACAATGCCTTGTTATCGCGTTGTCAGGTGTATACCTTAAATGCGCTGGATGATGAGTCAATTCGAACTTTATTGAATAATGCCATACAGCAGGATGCCTTTTTAAAAGAGCGTTATATCCAAATTGAAGAATACGAAGCATTACTGCAATTTGCGGCTGGAGATGCACGTAAGGCGCTTAATCTTCTAGATTTAATTGCCAGTACTTTTGAACCGGAACTGGAAAATATCATCACCAATGCCATTGTGGTCAAGGTGGCGCAGCAGAATATTGCCCGTTATGACAAATCGGGTGAGCAGCACTATGACCTGGTCTCTGCCTTTATTAAATCCATCCGCGGCAGTGATCCGGATGCAGCGCTGTACTGGATGGCGCGCATGCTAAAAGGCGGCGAAGATCCGGTGTTTATTGCCCGTCGTATGCTGATTGCCGCTTCGGAAGATATTGGCAATTCCAATCCGAATGCCTTGCTTCTGGCAGGCGAATGTTTCCGTTCGGTACAGGCTGTGGGCATGCCGGAGTGTCGTATTATTCTCGGTCAATGTGCAGTGTATTTGGCGACCAGTGCCAAAAGTAACAGCACTTATCTTGCTATTAATAAGGCACTCGACCTGGCTGAAAAAACTGCAAACTTGCCTGTGCCGCTACATTTACGCAATGCACCAACCAAGCTCATGAAAGAGCAGGGCTATGGTGTGAATTATCTCTATCCGCATAATTATCCAGAGCATTTCGTTCTGCAAGAGTATATGCCACCTGAATTAAAAGGCACCAAGCTATACGAATCTGCACGGAACAAGCGCGAAGTGGAAGGAGAAAAACTGCAACAGCGTCGCTGGATGCAACAGCAACAACAGCAATAACAGTCAAGATGATTCCAGGCGCTGAGGCATTTTCTTTCATGCTAAGTTTTTTCAGATGAAAAAATGTAAAAAAAAGCCCAATCCATAGGACGGATTGGGCTGAAAATAGGATGTCTTAGGGGAGATACATCCTAGAGGGTAAACTAAAAATTTTGGTCGGTAAGCAGGAGCTTATAAAGTCATTGACTTCAACCTCTTGTTGCCTGGTATATAAGAGATATTAAGTAAAAAAACCAATATTGTAAAAACGATCATTTTTATTAATTAAATCTGTTTTTTCGATTTTTGGAGATATAAAAAACCGGGCTAAACAGCCCGGTTTTTTGAAATTCGATGAACGAATTAGATATCAGAAAGGTCGATACCTAAACGTGCAGCAACTTCTTCATAGGCTTCAACAACACCGCCTAAACCTTGACGGAAACGGTCTTTGTCGAGTTTTTTCTTGGTGTCTTTGTCCCATAGACGGCAACCGTCTGGAGAGAATTCATCACCCAGTACGATACGGTCGTGGAATACACCGAATTCAAGTTTGAAGTCTACAAGTAACATGTTACCTGCATCGAACAAGCCTTTAAGCACTTCGTTCACTTTGTAAGTGAGTTCTTTCATTTGTGCCAATTGTTCAGCAGTTGCCCAACCTAAAGCAATCGCTTGAGATTCATTCACCATTGGATCGCCAAGCGCATCATCTTTGAAGAACAATTCGAAAGTAGGTGGAACCAGTTCTTTACCTTCTTCTACGCCTAAACGACGGCATAAAGAACCGGCAGCATAGTTACGGATTACACATTCAACTGGAACCATTTTCAATTTTTTCACTAAAACTTCAGTTGGAGAAAGAAGTTTTTCAAAGTGAGTTTCAATGCCAGCTGCAGCCAATTTTTCCATGATGAAGGCGTTAAAACGGTTGTTCACCTTGCCTTTACGATCCAGCTGTTCGATTTTTTCGCCGTTAAATGCAGAAGCATCGTCACGGAAAACTAGGATAAGGTGATCTGCACTATCTGTTTCATAAACAGATTTCGCTTTACCAGTATAGAGCAAGGTTTGTTTCAACATGGGGGAACCTTTTTCAAAAAAAAATGCCTAGTACGACTAGGCTGGCCAATTTTGGTAAATCTGGGTTAACAGTTCTGCAGCTTTTTCTTGGTCTGCAAAGCTGTTATCGGCATTGAATACAGCTAAGTTGTTACTTGTGCCTACAGAGGTCAGTCTTAATACATAAATTTGCTGATCAATCTTAATGGTTACTTCGTAACGATTTTTACTTTGACCAACAATGCTATGGTTGAGGCTACTGAGGGTGGCAAGTGTGTACTGCCAAATTGTAGCAGAATTTCCGTCTATTTTGAGCAGTGGATTTTGGTTTCCATCACGAACCAGCTGTGGACGACCGATATTTGTGCTGTCTTGTTGAGCATCGGCAGCGCTATTGCTTTGCGCCTTGTCGGGACGGGGTAGAGCAAAGCGGTTACCGTGCTTGTTTTCAAGCTTGGGTGCATGCTCAATCGCCAGCGGGTCAATGGTTGGGGCTGGATACAACGGCGTTGCCGGTCGAACCATTGAACCTTCCGGATATTTCACAGGTTCAAGGGTTGTTGTATTTTTATAGTCCAGTGAACCATTGCTGATTCCCATGGAACTACAACCCGCTAAACTGAATGCCGAAAGTGCAAGGGTTAAACCGAAACGTAATTGCATAATGTTGTGCTCTTTATTTAATGACACCCGCAGCGCTGAGTGCTTCACGCAACGGGGTACGATATTGTTCTGCAAGAGGAGTTAATGGTAAGCGAATACCGGTACCAATTAAGCCCATTTCATGGAGTGCCCATTTCACAGGAATTGGGTTAGATTCACAAAATAAAATATTGTGTAAATTTGCAACTTTATTATTTAAAGCTTCAGCACCTTCTGCATCACCTGCGAGTGCTGCAGCACAGATCAGGCTCATTTCCTTCGGTGCGACATTGGCAGTGACAGAAATGTTGCCTTTAGCGCCAAGTCCCATTAATTGATATGCAGTCGCATCATCGCCAGAATAAACAGTCATGTCTTTGCCGGCTAATCCTTCGATGAGTTCTTTCCCACGCGCTACATCCCCAGTGGCATCTTTAATACCGACAATTTGCGGAATATCGGCCAGACGGATCACGGTTTCGTTAAGCATGTCCACGCCGGTACGTCCTGGGACGTTATACAGAATTTGAGGCAAATCAACAGCTTCAGCAATCGCTTTGTAGTGCTGATATAAACCTTCCTGTGTAGGCTTGTTGTAATAAGGCGTAACCAGTAATGCGGCATCTGCACCGAGCTCTTTTGCTTCTCTGGTGAGCTCAATGGCTTCATGAGTCGAGTTTGCACCGGTACCGGCAATAATAGGAATGCGTTTGTTGGCTACACGGATGATTTCTTTAATCACGCGGGTATGTTCAGCCATGCTTAGAGTCGATGCTTCACCTGTGGTCCCTACAGCCACAATACTGTTGGTGCCTTGTTCTATATGCCACTCAACCAGCTTTTCTAGACCCTTCCAATCTACGCTGCCATCTTCAAACATCGGGGTGACGATTGCGACAATTGAACCTTGAATGATCTGTGCTTGCTGAGTCATTTTAAAAAATTATCCTATTTGGCCATCCAACTGGGGTAGAAAAACAGAGATGTGGATGGTTACGTATTTTGATTTATAGCAAATTCAAGCCAATTGAATAATGCTTATGCAAATTATGAACGAACAAGCGGTGAAGAACAATATGCTTTAGTCAAACCATCTAAAAACTTTATGAAAAGCAAGTGAAAAACAGCACAAATATAACCAGGGTAATTTTTTTAAAAGGATGTGTCCTGAAATTCTAATCTGTTTTTAATCCTTTAAGATCAATTTTTTGACTGTGAAAATGCTTACTTTGATTTTAAAAAACTGCGCTGGGCCCAATCAACTCAATAATTCCGGGTAAAAACATCAGAATTTAAGATTTAATAAGAATCAGTATAGACTTTAAAGCTATATGAACCAGACAGTTAATCTATCAAAATGATCATTAAAAACTAGAAGAATAATTAATAAAAACTATTACTCCATTTTGACTTTTTTCGCACAGGATGATTTTTAGAATCGAATTTATCAAGATCATGTGAATTTTTCTTGTACGGATTAAGCGGATTAAGTGTTTTTGCGACTATGTGTATTTGGTACTGAAAAACTTTAAATATCCAGTATTTTTGTTAATAAACTGTAAATTATTCAACTTATTGGTAGTTAATTATGCTGCCAGTCTCATAGATGATTGCGACTTTATTATGAACAACGCTGATTGAAACAAGGATATTCCAATGGAAAAATCAGATAACAAGCACGCGGTCATCACAGTAGCGATCTGTTTTCTGATCGCGGTGATCGAGGGCCTGGATATTCAGGCCGCAGGTATTGCAGCCGCGGGTATTCGTGAGCATTTTGGTCTTGACAGCTCGCAATTGGGTGTGTTTTTCAGTGCAGGGATTTTAGGCTTACTGCCTGGTGCACTGGTCGGCGGTCGATTTGCAGATCGTATTGGTCGTAAGAAAGTCCTGATCTGGTCGACAGCAGTGTTTGCCGCATTTACTTTATGTACAGTTTGGGTAAACAGCTTTAACACGTTGCTGGCTGTGCGTTTCCTGGCGGGTGCCGGTCTGGGTGGTGCCATGCCAATTCTGATCACGCTGGCTTCTGAAGCTGTATCGCCAAAAAACCGTGGTCGTGCCGTGGGCCTGATGTACTGTGGTATGCCGGTCGGTGCTGCGATTCTGTCGTTAATTGCCGCAACTGAATTCGGTGCCAACTGGAAGAATGTATTCTACCTGGGCGGTTTATTACCGATTTTCGTGATTCCACTGATGATGCTGTTCCTGCCTGAGTCGAAAGAATACCTGAAAGTACAGAACAAAACTGCAGCTGAACTTGCCGCTGCTCCACAAGGTTCATTCAAGGATCTGTTTAACTCGAATAACCTGTTACGTACCCTGTGCATCTGGGTCAGCTACTTCTTCACGCTGATGGTGGTTTACATCATGCTGAGCTGGTTACCATCATTGTTTATGGAGCTGGGCTTCACCCGCAAAGACGGTTCAACTGCACAGTTCTACTTTATGGTTACTGCAACGATTGGTACTGTAATTTTGGGTATGTTGACCGACCGCTGGAAAAAAGCCTACGTGATTGTGTTGATGTACGGTGGTATTTTGGCAGGCCTATTGGCATTGAACGGTGCAAGCTCGCTGAGCCAGATGTATATGGCTGCAGCATTGGCAGGTGCCTTCGTGATTGGCTGTCAGGGTGTACTGTATGCTTTCGGTAGTATCGTGTATCCGACCGAAGTACGTGGTACCGGTGTAGGTGTTGCTTCTGCAGTAGGCCGTATCGGTGCAATGCTTGGCCCTGTGATTGCAGGTCAGTTACTGACTGCAGGTTTCGGTGCAGCAGGCGTTATTACTGCAGCGATTCCATGTATCATTATCTCTGCAGTATGTATGCTGATCCTGGTGAACCGCACCAAGGTGTAATACTGAAAAGATTAAAAAAGCCTGCATTTGCAGGCTTTTTTAATGCTCAGAATTTAAAAAATCATCATGGTATTGATAGGGGGAATTTTCTGTTTTTGCTTATCATTTGCGATGAAATCAAAGCGATTTCCTAATTTATTATGCATTGCAAAATAATACAGATATGGAACTGATTCCAAGATTAATCCGAATGAACAGTCATTCTATTTTTATCGGCAGCGCTAAAAATCCTCTACTATTTTGCGCTATGCTTGGGCGTAAATTGATATTTCAAGGGATGAAAATAATGCAGAATGCGGCTTTGATTGTGGTGGATGTGCAACGAGGATTTACGCCGGGAGGCAATTTGGCTGTGGCCAATGCTGATCAGATTATTCCGAACATCAACCAGTTGGGGCTGCATTTTGACAATATTGTGATTACCCAGGATTGGCATCCAGAAAATCACATTTCCTTTGCCGAGAATCATTCTGGTAAAACACCTTTTGAGATGATTCAGCTAGATTATGGCTCGCAAGTCCTGTGGCCAAGTCATTGTGTGCAAGGCACTGCTGATGCAGAACTTCATCCGGATCTGCATTTACCGACTGCCCAACTGGTCATCCGTAAGGGTGCACATGCCCATATCGACAGCTATTCAGCTTTTCTGGAAGCAGATCAAAAAACCACAACCGGTTTGGCTGGCTATTTAAAAGAACGTGGCATTGATACGGTTTTTATTGTCGGCATTGCCACAGATTTTTGTGTGGCCTGGACCGCAATAGATGCCTGTAAACTGGGCTTTAAAAGCTATGTGATTTCCGATGCCACCAAGGGCATCGATTTACACGGTTCACTGCAACATGCCTGGCAAGATATGCTCGCTGCAGGGGTCAAGCGTATTTTGATGAAGGATATCGTTCAACGCCATATCTCCTGAAAAAACAGGATCAAGCTGAATAAAGTTGCTGTTTTGCTGAATAGATATGGTACAACCTGCTCTCCAGATCAGAACAGCATAAATATTGGATGTATTGTATGTCTGCTTTTTTGCGCTTTACCCAATTTATTCAGAAAACATTTGCCCTTTGGGTAGTAATATTTGCCGCTATTGCTTTAATTTTCCCGGAAGCCTTTGTCTGGCTTAAAGCCTATATTACCTGGATGCTGGGAATCATCATGTTTGGTATGGGCATGACCATGACCGTGGATGATTTTAAAGGGGTAGTGCAAAGTCCCAAAGCCGTGGGGATTGGTGTGGTCGCACAATTTGCGCTGATGCCGGGACTGGCCTATGTGTTGTGCAAGCTGTTTCAGTTGCCCCCTGAAATTGCCATTGGGGTAATTCTGGTCGGCTGTTGCCCGGGCGGCACAGCATCCAATGTGATTACCTATATGGCCAAAGGCAATACCGCGTTATCGGTTGCCTGTACTTCGGTTTCGACTCTTTTAGCGCCAGTATTAACACCGGCAATTTTTTATTTTCTGGCCAGCCAGTGGATTGAAATTAATGCCCTGTCGATGCTGGGTTCGATTCTTCAGGTGGTGCTGTTTCCAATCATTCTGGGCTTAATTGTTCGGGCTGTCCTGAAATCAAAAGTGGACTCTTATATTCAGGTGATGCCATTCATTTCAGTGCTGGCGATTGTGGCCATTGTGGCGGCCATTATTGCAGGAAGTAAGACACAAATTTTGCAATCTGGTTTATTGATTCTGGGCGTGGTGGCCCTACACAATGGTTTGGGTTACTTATTGGGTTTTTGGGCAAGCCGTTTGTTTAAATTACCCTATGCAGACTGTAAAGCAGTTGCGGTAGAAGTCGGCATGCAAAACTCGGGTCTAGGCGTGGCTTTGGCTGCAGTGCATTTTGCTGCCTCACCACTTACTGCCGTACCGAGTGCCATTTTTAGTTTATGGCATAATATTTCGGGTCCTGCATTAGCGAGTTATTGGGCAAGCAGGACAGATAAAATAGAAGAATGATCAAGATATCTCTGTTGAGCACAGTTGTACTTCAGCACAGAATCCTAGAGATAAAAAAACCGAGCAGTTCAGCTCGGTTTTTTTATACCTTAAGTTTAAGAGGCCTTGGATTGTTTGGCTTTTAAGATTTCGGTTCTAAAGGTTTGTGCCAGTTCCGCCACTTCGCTGTCCATCCCGTTCATCATAAAGGCATGACGGGTCAGTACATTGGTTGGATTCGGCAGGCTAACCAGCTGGTAACAATCCGAGATTTGCTTGAGCAACTCATTCGGTAAGTGAATAGCACTTTCCTTGGCAGTCAATTGTTGTACCAGACGTTCTGCTGCCTGGACAGGGCTGAGCTGCATGGCCTCAACGTGGCTGGAAATGGCACTGCGGGTCTGCAACACAAAACGTTTTTCTTCACGATAACGTTTGTACAGCACATCGGACAAGAGCTGGAACACGGTACTGATCATCACCAGGCAAGGCACTGCATTTGGTGTTTCTACCGTCATGCTAATGGTTGCGCCGTGTTCATCAAATTTATGCACCGTGGTGATGTCTGAACTGTTTAACTTGTAGTGTTGCACACAGAGTTCAGTGGTTTTATTCAGGAAAATCTGACATAGATTGAAATAGGGGATGGAAACGGTTTTATTGACCGAATCCATCAGCTGTTTAGGGTCATAAAATTGGATATTTAAGGCAATACACTTGTCATCCAGTACCACAGGTTTCGATTCTTTGATTTTAGCTTTGGCCTGAGCATTGTTCTGTGCCTGGGCAATCGCGACTGCGGCATTGTGCTGTTCTTGTTCCAAAGCCTGAGTCAGGGTTTGAATTTCATGTTTGAGGCGTGATTCATTATTGATACGTGCCAGATATTCGGTACGGCTTGGACGGGCAATGGCACGGTAAGCCAACCATAACAAGCCATGAATCAGCAGCGATAATAAAATGGCCAGCCATTGGGTACGTAAAATTTCTCCAATACTGGGTTGAATCAGGGTAATTTCAATACTGCCCACTTTCTTTTCATTTTGCAGTGCTTCACGAACAAACACTTCACCTTGGCGTGTTTTGGTTAAACCGCCTGTTGCCAGTACCTGATTGTTCGCATCCAAAATACGGATAGAAGCCACACTCGGGTTGGTGGCATAACGGTCGGCCAGTAAAGCCAATGACACCGTATTGGCCGGTTCCAGCTCGGACAGGCTGTCTGTGACCAGTTGTGAGGTCATCAGCTGTCCCTGACTGGCGCGGTTAGCATTCAGCTGATGCGTCGTCGCAAGTACCAGTAAAAAGGTGTGAAAAGCAAAACTTACAATCAGTAGGCTAGCAAATAGCCCTTGTCTAGGCGCATTCAACGTAAACTTCCAAGGCATTTATGTTCAAATTCGATTATGATTCTAGCAATAGTTGTAGCTCAGATCCGAGTCAATTCATGCGAGAAATCATTCTTATATCATTTTTGGGACCCGACCAGCCTAATCAATTTACACGATTAATGCAGGTATTGTCCGTACATTCGTTACAAATTTTGGACGTTGGACAAGCCGTCATCCACAACCAACTGACTTTAGGTATTGTTGTTTCGTCAGATGACCAAACTGCTACAGCATTAGCCATGAAGGAGATTCTGATTCTAGCACATGATATTGGCTTAACAGTGCGCTTTAAACCAATCTCTACATCAGAATATGATCAATGGGTGAGTGAAGGTGGGCAGACCCGTTATATCGTGACGGCACTGGCACCTGAATTGACCGCCTCACATTTGCAGGCCGTGACCCAGATCGTCTCTAACCAGGGTTTTAATATTGAAACCGTGACCCGTTTGTCGGGCCGCCCGGAACTCAATGGCACAGTTGAAGGACCAAAACGCTCTTGCGTACAATTTGGCCTCAAAGGACAAATGCTCGATGCCACTGCCATGCGTGCCGCCTGCTTGCGTTTATCCAGTGAACTGAGTGTCGATGTGGCGGTTCAGGAAGATAATGCTTACCGTCGTAATCGCCGTCTGGTCTGCTTCGATATGGACTCGACCCTGATTGAACAGGAAGTGATTGATGAGTTGGCCATTGAAGCCGGTGTCGGTGAGCAAGTGGCTGAAATCACTGAACGTGCCATGCAAGGTGAACTGGACTTCCAGCAAAGTTTCCGCGCCCGTGTCGCTTTGCTCAAAGGTATGGATGCCTCTGTTTTACCTAAAATTGCCGAGCGTCTGACCGTGACTGAAGGGGCAGAGCGCCTGATTTCAACCTTGAAAGCGTTGGGCTATAGAACTGCAATTCTTTCCGGTGGTTTCCAGTATTTTGCCGAATACCTGCAAGAAAAATTGGGGATTGATGAAGTCCATGCCAATATTCTGGATGTGGAAGATGGCGTGGTCACAGGTGAAGTCAAGGGTCATATTGTGGATGGCGCTCGCAAAGCCTTGTTGCTGCGTGAATTGGCAGACAAAATGGATATTTCACTGGAACAGGCCATTGCCGTGGGTGATGGTGCCAATGACTTGCCAATGCTGTCGATTGCCGGTTTAGGGGTGGCTTTTCGCGCCAAACCTCTGGTTCGCCAGAATGCCAATCAGGCGATTTCAAGTGTGGGTCTGGATGGGGTGTTATATCTTCTAGGTGTACATGATAAAGACCTGAGCCGTGCCTAATGGTTCAGTCTAACGGTGGATGTTATTGACAAAACGCGACATTGATGTCGCGTTTTTTTGTGGTCAAAATAGTGAAATTACGATGAACGGTTGGCTGAAATTGCCGATCAAAACACCAATCTATCCATTGGTAAAAAATATTTTTTTAATGCTTTTAATGCATTATTTTTTTGTAATGACACGGCAAGTCCGAGCCCATCTTATTTCCAGAAAAAGTTAAAAATAAAAAAATGTAATGACAAAATAATATTGCGACAAGGTATGTCGCTTGCTGAAAATACAAGACTTTTTTTCTTAAAAAAACTCCGCATAATGCTTGCATAGAAATTGATATAAATATATTTCAGCATTTATTCACGCTATCGGGGATTTGATTTAGACCCATATAAAAGTGTCAACATCCTTTATAGGACGGAGGTTTTTATGGTTACAGCGAATTTAGCAACCATCATAGGCTTAAGCTTGATTGCCGCTGCTTTGATAGCTGTTTTCTTCTCGCCTTATCGTCGTTTGTTAAGCTTTATGTTTGCAGGTATGCTGTTTTGGGGCTTGATTGAAGCCATTCGCTTTAGTACTCAACTGGCGTTTGATTTACCGATGGGATACAGTTACCTGACGGCGTTAATGTCGGTCATGGGAATTTTAACCCTGCTGTTAATCCGCGAAGATCGTCGTGCAGAACGCGCTTTAGCCAAACGTCGCTATATTGAACATACACCAGTCTATGATGATGAGCAGCAACACTACTCAAGCCGTTAATTTGAAAAACTGATAATCAATAAAAAAAGATGTGCTGCGGCACATCTTTTTTTATTGATTATTGTTATACAAAGCCTTACTTCAAAAAACCCAAGTTATGGTAGGATAAGTCGTCAATTTTCCAACAATTACAATAGGCTTAAATGTCATGAAACTATCTTCGATTCCTGTCGTAAAATTACCACTGGTCGATGTAAGCACGGATCCGCTTGATTTGTTAGTTGCGGGCTTAGCTTTGCGTATGAAACAGTTGGCGCGTACCAGTCCAAAATTTATTGAACTGGTTCATGAACGTCAATTCCGTATCCAAATTGGCACTGATCTGGGCTTTGCACGTCAAATTATTGTAAATAATGGGCAAATTGACACAGTAGCAGGCGATGCAGAAAAAGCGGACTTCATTTTGCAGTTCGCAGACAGTGAACAGGGCGTAAAAACCTTAATGAAAGGTGATCCAAGCGCGTTCATGACTGGCATGCAAAATGGCACGATTAAAATGGAAGGCGATTTTGGCCTTTTGGTCTGGTTTAACAAGGTTGCCAAACTGATTCCACCAA
The DNA here is from genome assembly GCF_013420295.1 of Acinetobacter sp. YH01018. NCBI lineage: Bacteria > Pseudomonadati > Pseudomonadota > Gammaproteobacteria > Moraxellales > Moraxellaceae > Acinetobacter > Acinetobacter sp. YH01018. Next base: position 28,938 of record NZ_VOYL01000014.1, on the reverse strand, counting down.
AACTACCTAAACCGGTAGAAGAAAAAGTGAAACTGGTACGTTCATTCATTCGTGAAAAGACTGGTAAATAAGATTTTATATCTTTCGTTCTCCTCCTTTTAAAAAGGTGGGAATCCTCAGAATATATTCTGAGTTCGCAAGAGGGAAGGATTAAAACAAAAAAGCCCTCAATCGAGGGCTTTTTTGTGATGGCAATATTGTCGCCTTATTCAACTTCCAGATTAAACGTCACCGGGCCATCATTGACCAGATGCACTTTCATGTCGGCGGCAAAAATACCTGTTTGCACATTTTCAAATTGAGATTTTGCATAGTCGACCAAGGCTTCATATAAAGCTTTTGCCTCACCCGGTGGCATGGCTGGACCAAAGTCCGGACGCAAGCCTTTTTGCGTTTGTGCCATCAATGTAAATTGCGACACTAGTAATACTCCACCACCGGCCTGAGCCACATTCCAGCCCATTTTTCCCTGTTCATCATCAAAAAAACGGTATTTCAATATCTTGTCGATCAGCTTTTTGCCTTTTTCCAGATTGTCTTCTTTAGCTAATCCCAGAAAAACCAAAATGCCTTTTTCAATTTGTCCGGTGGTTTCACCATCCACCACAACCTTTGCTTCTAGAACCCGTTGCAATAATGCACGCATAACTTAACCAATTTAAATCTTCAATTTATCCGCAGCATTGTAGCAAACAGGCAGAAATTTAAGCTTTAAAATACACACAATATCTCAACAGAATCATCAGGTTTGGTTAAAGATATTTTGCTCTATCTTTGCATGAATAAACCCAAGCAGACTTTAACGAAACTGGATATGAAGATGCAAATGTGAGAGTCATGACCCACAGCCGCTCATAGGAAATGAAATATGACTCTATGGCTGAATAAGAAGGAGGTTTAGCCCTTACTCTATTGCGTTGACGGGTCCAGCTGTACGCAAAACTAGCAATATCAAGATAAAAAGTGTGTTTTAATGCAGTCAGCACAGCGAAATTTCATTAGATATGGCCCCAATCATTCAATCTTTGCTTGATACCGACTTGTACAAATTCACCATGCTACAGGTGGTATTGCATAAATTTCCTCAAACGCACAGTGTTTATCATTTTCGTTGCCGTAATTTAGAGGATACCGTTTATCCACTGACGGATATTCTGGATGATTTGAATCAGCAACTTGACTATTTATGCCAGCTTAAGTTTAAAGAAGATGAGCTGCTCTATCTTCGCAGTTTACGTTTTATCAAAAGTGACTTTGTTGATTATCTGGAACTGTTCCAGCTGAAACGTCGTTTTATTAAAGCCAGCATTGATGAACAAGGCCGTCTGGACATCTGGATTGAAGGCCCGATGGTTCAGGCCATGATGTTTGAGATTTTTGTTCTGGCCATTGTCAATGAACTGTATTTCATGCGTATTCGCAGTGATGAAGTTTTGGCAGAAGGTGAACGCTGTTTGCAAGCCAAAGTCGAACTGTTAAAGCATTATGAAAAAGAACTGAAGCCTCATGAACCACCATTTCTGGTGTCTGATTTTGGTACGCGTCGTCGTTATAGCTTTGCATGGCAAAAGCATGTGATTGAGGTATTTAACCAAGCCTCACCGAATATTTTCCGTGGTACCAGCAATGTGTTGATTGCGAAAGAATTGGGAATTACTCCGATCGGAACCATGGCACATGAGTTTTTACAGGCCTTTCAGGCTCTTGATGTGCGTTTACGCGATTTTCAGAAAGCGGCACTGGAAACCTGGGTGCAGGAATATCGTGGTGATTTAGGGATTGCCCTGACCGATGTGGTAGGAATGGATGCGTTCTTGCGTGACTTCGATTTGTATTTTGCCAAATTGTTTGACGGTCTGCGTCATGACAGTGGGGATCCCTATGCATGGGGTGATAAAGCTTATGCGCACTATAAGAAATTAAAAATTGACAGTAAAACCAAGATGCTGACCTTTAGTGACGGTCTGAATCTGGAAAAAGCCTGGAGCCTGCATCAATACTTTAAAGACCGTTTTCAGGTCAGCTTTGGTATAGGCACTAATTTAACCAATGACTTGGGACAAACCCCACTCAATATTGTGTTAAAACTGGTGGAATGCAATGGTCAATCGGTAGCAAAAATTTCCGACAGTCCAGGCAAAACCATGACCGATAATGATACCTTCCTGGCCTATTTACGTCAGGTATTTAATCTCAGCGAAACAGAATAATCATGATGGCTATAGCTGATTTTTTGCTAAACCAATGCAAAAAATCAGCATAATAGTGAAAATGACTTATGCTAAGATCGTCCATGTTGATCTAAACAAAACACGAAAAAAGTATGACTGTATCTGCATTTAATTTTGCTCTGCTGATAGAAGCAGAAGAGCTGGTTCCGTTTTTAGGCAATGAAAAATTACGCATTGTCGATTTAAGCCGTCGTTCTGTTTACGATCAATTGCATATTCCGCATGCCATTCATGTGCAACCGAAGCAGCTGGTACGCCAAGAAGAGCAGGCTGCAGGTTTGTTGCCTGATGTAGAAGGCTTAAAAGCCCTGATTGAATATCTGAATATTTCTCCGGAACATCATGTGGTGGCTTATGATGATGAAGGTGGGGCTTGGGCAGGGCGTCTGATCTGGAACCTGCATTGTCTGGGTTTTGAAAATACCAGCTTGTTGAATGGCGGCATTCATGCCTGGCTGGCAGCCGGTTTGCCTACTTCTTCAGAAGTGGAAAAATTAGTTCCCGTAGTGCCTCTGGTGGACATTAACCAGACCAATATCGAAAAGTACCGTATTGAATATGCAGAGCTGTTAGAAAAAGTCCAAAATAACAGCATTCAATTGTGGGATTGCCGCACCGAAGATGAATATACCGGTCTTCGTCTTGCAGCGCGACGCGGCGGTCACATTCCAAATGCCCGACATTTTGAATGGAGTACTGCCCTAAATCGTGAAAATCATTTAAAATTGCATCCTTTACAACGCACTCAACAGCGCTTGGAACAACTGGGTTTCAATTTAAAACAACCTGTAGTGGTCTATTGTCAGTCACATCACCGTTCGGGTTTGGCCTATATTCTGGGCCGATTGCTCGGTTGGAAGATACAGGCTTATGATGGTGCGTGGAGTGAATGGGGCAACCGCCTCGACAGTCCGATTATTACCGGAGAGTTACCATCTTGAGCTTCACATCACGTTTAAAAAAACAAATTTTTATTCAAGCACAACGTGTTGTGCCACAACACCAATTATCACGTGTCGTGGGTAAACTGGCTGCCAGTGAACATCCGATTATCAAAAATACCGTGATTCAGGCTTTTAAAGCCCAGTATGGAATTGATATGTCGATTGCTGAACAAAGCAATGCATTGAAGTTCAAATCATTTAATGAGTTTTTTACCCGCTCTTTAAAAGAGGGTGTACGTCAAATCGATACCGATCCGCATAGTATTGTGTCACCAGCCGATGGCGCCATTTCACAGCTGGGCAAGATTGAAGAAGGCGATATTTTTCAGGCCAAAGGGCAAAGCTTTTCGGTGGAAAAACTGATTGCTGATCCGCAATTGGCAGAACCATTTAAAAATGGCCATTTTGCGACTGTGTATTTATCACCTAAAGATTATCATCGTGTTCATATGCCTTTTGCCGGGACTTTGACTGAAACCTTGTATGTGCCAGGGGAATTGTTCTCGGTCAATCAAACCACTGCGGAAAATATTCCGGGCCTGTTTGCGCGTAATGAACGTATGGTCTGTCTGTTTGATACTGAACTGGGGCGTATGGCGGTAGTTCTAGTGGGTGCCATGATTGTTGCAGGCATTGAAACGGTAGCTACCGGTAAGGTCAAACCGAGTGGACATTTGGAACTCAACCAGCACAACCTGTTTCTGGAAAAAGGCGCAGAGCTGGGCCGTTTCTATTTGGGTTCAACCGCTGTGGTGCTATTTGAAAAAGATAAAATGCAATGGGACCCGATGTTTAAAGCCAATTCTGTTGTGATGATGGGCGAGGCTTTAGGTCATACGGTTTAAATGCTTTTAACCTCCCTTTTTTAAAGGTAAGCATCCTCGAAATATATTTCGAGTGCGTAAGGGAGGGATTATTTTACCTCTTGAATTATATCAATCCCCCTCAGTCCCCCTTTGTTAAGGGGGATGTTTCATCAAGGAAAGGATTTAGGACGGTCAAAATAAAAAAGCGCCTTAAATAAGGCGCTTTTTAATGTCTAAAAATTAACGTTTCACCACAATCGAATCAATACCACTGCGTTGCAAGGTTTGCTGTGCAATCATCGCAGCTTCCTGAGAATCATAAGGCCCAGAAATTACCCGGTACCAGGTTTGACCACCTTCAACCGATTTTACTACATCTGCAGACAGACCATTCAGGATAATTTCGGCACGGCGTGCATCGGCACTATCTGGATCGGGATAGCTACGCACCTGCAAAATATAACTTGGCTGGTGGGCAACAGGTGCTTCAGAACTTTCCAGACCTGGCTCGGCTGTTTCAGCCGGAGCAGCTGTTTCTGTTTCTGGAGCTTCAACAATCACTACAGTTTCTGAATTTTTAGTTTCAGGAACTGCCTGATCTGGAATGGGTGTCACTTGCTGTTGTGGTAATAAATCGTAGAAACGATAGTCCTTGTTGGTATCTTCCTGATAATGTTCAGAACTGATCTGATTTTTCGGTTTAACCGGTGCCCACGGTTTCCACAGCATCAAAGCTACGGCAAAACTCAACACAATTAAAATAACCACCAGCGTTCCCAGCCATGCAGGAATCAATGGCTTTTTCGGCTTATTCGGTCGCTCAGAGACACCGCGCTGCGTTTTTCCAAACACGTGGGATTCCTCGTGTATTATTTTTAATTTAAATTTATTTAAAACAAGGTGTTATTTTTAGATAACACCTTGTTTACCCTATTGTCTATAAATCATTAACTAAGTTTAGATGATCACAAACATGACTTTTGCTGCGAGTAACATTGCTGTACAAAGGCATTAATTATTACATCGCCACTTCAAGCATAGCTTTCGGTCTTGCGGTGATGCAAAACCTTGTTTTGCTTACATCGCCTCAGGAGCAGATACACCTAATAATTCTAAACCATTACGTAAAACCTGTTGTACGTTTACTGAAAGTAATAAACGGGCTTGTGTAAGTTCAGCATCATCATTAAGTACTTTATGCTCATTATACCAACCGTGGAATAATGCTGCCAATTCTTTCAGATAGTTACCGACTTGATGCGGCTCATAACTGTTGGCTGCGCGAATCACGATCTCAGGGTAGGCTGCAAGTTTGGCCAGAATTTCTGTTTCTGCATCCAGCGCAAGTTTCGCCGCAAATTGACGTGCATTCGCAGCATCAAAGTTCACACCTGTTGTAACCGCTTTTTCTAGCATACGGCAGATACGGGCATGTGCATACTGAATGTAATACACGGCATTGTCTTTACTTTGAGAAACAGCAAGGTCCAAGTCGAAATCGATGTGCTGTTCAGACTTGCGCATCACGTAGTAGAAACGTGCTGCATCGTTGCCGACTTCTTTACGCAGGTCACGTAAAGTCACGAACTGACCTGAACGGGATGACATTTGCACCATCTCGCCACCACGCCACAAGCTCACGAACTGAACCAAAAGCACGGTCAATTTTTTCGAGTCATAACCCATGGCATCAATCGCTGCTTTAACACGGGCGATATAACCGTGGTGATCTGAACCCCAGATATCGACGATATCGGTATAGCCACGTTGTAGTTTATTCAGGTGGTAAGCAATGTCAGAGGCAAAGTAAGTAGTTTGACCATTCCGGCGTTTGACTACACGGTCTTTTTCATCGCCAAATTCAGTCGATTTAAACCAGATATTGCCATCTTGTTCGTATAGGAATCCACGTTGATCTAATGTTTGTAGCGCTTCTTCAATTTTTTCAGTTAAAGATGCTTCACTGAACCATTGGTTGAAGGTTACGCCAAATTCGCCTAGGTCATCTTTAATGTCATCAAGAATGGCTTTAAGTGCCGCTTGATGGAAGACGCGGTAGCCTTCACCAATCAATGCTTGAGAATTGTGAATCAAGCCATCGATGTGTTTTTCTTTATCGCCCGATAACACCACCTTGTTGCCATCTGCATCCAGTTCGGCAGCATATTGAACATCTTCAGGCACATCTTTGTAGACATCAGCCACTGGACGTACATAAGCCTCACCATCCTGGTCGATAATGCTTTGCGCGATTTCTTTAACGTAGTCGCCTTGGTAAGCATTTTTAGGGAAGACTAAGGTTTGACCCGTAAGCTCTAAATAACGAAGGTATGTAGAGGTCGCCAGGATGTCCATTTGACGGCCAGCATCATTGACATAATATTCACGGTCAACTTTGGCACCGGTTGCTTCCAGCAGATTGGCAACGGTCATGCCATAGGCTGCACCCCGACCATGACCAACGTGCAGGCTAGAAGTCGGGTTTGCTGAAACAAATTCGACTTGAACGCGTTTTTCACCATTGGCTTGGGTACGACCAAATTGATCTTTTTGTGCTTGAATCTGGTCTAAAACAGCAAAGCGCTGGTCGGCATTTAAAAAGAAGTTAATAAAGCCGGGACCCGCAATTTCTGCTTTGCTGATGTCTGCTACTTCAGGCAATGCAGCAAGAATTTTTTCTGCAAGATCACGAGGCTTCATACCCGCAGCTTTAGAACCAATCATGGCAATATTCGAAGCGAAGTCACCGTGGCTTCGGTCTTTGGTTCGCGTTAAATGACCGCTGTTATTCCAGTCGGATGGAAGTACACCTTCAGCTTGAAGAGATTGCACTGCATGATCGAGAGCTGCTTGGATTGCCGTATTCATAATCAGTCGAAAAATAAATGTCGCAGAAAAACAGCAAATATAGCAAATTTCGTGGTCTTTAGGTGAATGCATTTGTATTGAATGAATCTTGTCCGACAACTACCGCAGAATTGAAGCAGGAAAATTCTGAAAAAGATTCAAAAAAGCAGGATTTCCTGAGTGTTTGCTTTTCCCATTGTGCTAACCCTGTTGCTTTTGGTGCGTAAATTAACAGACAAACTGGTTAATCTTTCTGCTCCCAATTCATCGAAGTGAATCAGTTCTTAGTCCAGACCAGTTGCTTTGATGAATAGGCTTTATTGATTTTGAACAGATCTTTAAAGCAATACATCCACCAAGGCACGGATTATCCCCAGCACCAAACCGATAAATGCACCGACTACAACCCCATTGACCCGAATCATGTGCAAATCGCCACCGACTTCATTTTCAATTTTGTCGATCATTTCGCGTGAATCCCATTCATGAATGCGTTCGCTGATAAAACGGATCACTTTTTCACTGTATTGATCACTCAAATTGACGGCAAGCCCACTCATTCGTTCATTCAGCAATTGACGTACTGCCGGATTGGAAATGATATTTTCCCCGACCTGTTGAATCGCAACACGAAGGTTTTGCGCAATGCCTGAATCGGGTTTGAGCAAGTCTGCTTTAATGGCATCACAGAGGATCACTACGGCACCACTGATAAAATTCAGTACCTGAGGGCTATCCAACAGGGCATCTTTGGTGCGGTTTAACCGCTCACTGGCCTCACTTTCACTATCTGCCAGTTCCAACATCAGCTGCTGGCCCATCTGTTCAATTTTTTGCCGCCAAGGATGCTGCGGATCGGCCAGCATGGATTCCACCCGTTCAATCAGTGAATCGATGGTGCGTTGCTGTACATCAATACCAATCCAGCTGGCACCTTTGGCCAGCTTCCACACGCCCAGTTCTTTGAACAGCCGGCGGGTCAGCTCATTAGTTTGTTCTGGATGGGAAATCATCCATTCATGTGCCAAATCGAGTCCGCGTTGCAATACATCCTGATGGAAGTCATTTTCTAGTACCGCGCGCAGCATTTCACTGGCCAGGGTGTTAACCTGGGTGTTACGCACCCATTGCACACTGTTGTTTTGAATAAAGTTTCCAATCTGTTCCTGACCAACAAATTCGAAAATCTTCGGTACGGTTTGCTGAATGACCTGAGTGACTTGAGTATTATTTTCCGGTTTTGCCAGCCATTGTCCGACCGCAAGGCTGAGATCGGTACTTTGCAGGCTTCTTTCCACCACTTGTGGAGATAAAAAGTTTTCCTGTACAAAACGTCCCATCGATTCGGCAATCCGGGCTTTATTGCGCGGAATGATTTCAGTGTGGTCGAGCAGAAACTTGGGAATTGGCATTTTCCCAAAAGGATTGCGGAACAATACGGTAATGGCATACCAGTCGGCCAGTCCGCCGACCACACCCGCTTCGGCAGAAAGCATGAAAATATGAACCAGCCAGGCATATTCAGGAATCAGTTTGGCCACTACCATTAACACCAACCAGGTCACAATGGCACTGATGAGGGCAATGGTGGCAAAGCGTTTACTGCGTTGCAAACTCGGTGTGGTGATTGCTTCCGCTGTGGTCATGCAGGATTCCTGTCGGTTACTAAACTGTTGTTATTTTACTGTTTTTGGTACTGGTGGTAATACTTGGCCGTTAGGGCCCAAGCCATACTTTTGTCCTAAATATTTTAAAATCAAATAGGCATCAAATGCATCATCCGGTGCTTTTTTCTGATCTTTATAACATTCAATGCTATAGGAAACCTGTACCGGGTCAATAGTCACCACGTGCGGCATGTCATAAAACGGGTCAGGCCAGAAGCCGGGATAACGGCGATAATAACCATAGGGATAGTACATCGGGCTGGAATAGACCACAGCCTGACGAGGTGGCTGGTTACGGTTACTTGGATCAGCTAGTACTTTAAAATAGCGGAAGCCGTTCTGTACCGTGGTCTGGGCGGCTTTCACCAGAGTAATTTCTTCGGCAGTCCCAAAACTCATGTTAGGACGGGCCTGAAAACTGATGCGATAGCTTTGTGCATTCAGGGGCGTATTGCTGAATTGCCCCAGCTGTTCAAAAGTTAGCGGTTTTGAAGGTGTGGTTGCACAGCCTGACAGCGCTATGGCTATGACCATAGTTAAACCTATAATGCTGTTCTTCATGTTAAACCTCCATACGATTTACTGTGCGCGGGGAGGAGACACAATAAATGTTTAGAAACGACTATTCGGTTGGGTTAAAAATTCGAGCTCTTCCGTAGTTGAGCTACGTGCCAGGATGGCATTGCGGTGCGGATAGCGCCCGAAACGGTCAATAATGGCTTTATGCTGTTTTTCATAATCCAGATTCAGTGGATTATTTAAGCGTTGAAATAATTTTAACGCGAATTCGTGGATCAGTTTCGATTCACTGTGCATAAAGGGCATATATAAAAACGACCGTTGTTCTGGACTTAATTGTTTATCCAAATCTAGGCTAATGGCTTCTTGCGCCAGAGCTAATGCTAAGGGGTCCTGGGCAAAGGCCTGAGCTTGATCCCGAAATAGGTTACGCGAGAATTGATCCAGAACAATAATTTCTGCCAGGCGGCCTTCAGCGGTTTGACGCCATGACCACAGTTCGGCCTGTGCCGCTTTTTGGTGAATGTCATAAAATTTTTGCTTGATCAGTGCATCAAAATCATCACTTTTTGCAAACCACAGCGGCTGGGTTTCCGGATTAAACCAAAAGTCCAAAACATCTGGATAATTCATAATATTTACAAATCCTTAGCACTTATTATTCAATACAAACACAAAATTCAGATGTCTTATACAGTATCTTTGTGATAAAAATTTGCCAGAAATAAAATTGACGTTTTGCTTGAAAACTATACAGGGTGTAATGTAGCAGCCAAAAATCACGTTATACTGATATAAACTGATGATTTTATTTTAGTAGTTTTATTTAGTAGTTATCTTCCGATAAGCGAGATTGTTAATGAGTCAACCCGAATCGACCTCTCAAGTTATGGTACCAACTTGGGTGGATTCTTCGCTGTTTAAGGGCATGTTGCGCGGTATTGAACGTGAAAGCCTGCGTATGCAAAGCAATGGCTTTTTATCCCAGGCAACACATCCTCAGGCACTTGGTTCTGCATTAACACATCCGCATATCACCACTGACTATTCCGAAGCCTTGATGGAATTTATTACTCCTCCACAAGACAGCATTGAAAAAGCACTCGACTATTTGGCCGATATTCATGCCGTTGCGCACCGTCATCTGGAAAATGGCGAAAAGCTCTGGCCCTTGTCGATGCCCTGCATGCTGGATGATGACGAAGAAAACATTCGTTTAGCCCAATATGGCAGTTCCAATATTGGACGTTTCAAGACTTTGTATCGTCGTGGTTTAGGCGTGCGTTACGGTCGCCGTATGCAAACCATTTCCGGGGTGCATTATAATTTATCTTTTCCAGATCAATTGTTTGAAGCGCTGCAACAGCATGAAAGCGATGAAGCCCTAAAAAGCCTCAGTTTGCAGGATTATCGCAGTCACCGTTACTTTGGCCTGATCCGTAATTTCATCCGTCTAACACCCCTGGTGATGTTCCTGGTGGGGGCCAGCCCTTCTGTGTGCCAGTGTTTCATGACCGGGCGTGAACATCATCTGTTGCCTTTATTAAAAGGCACCCTGTTCTTGCCGTATGCAACAGCACTGCGCATGGGCAATTTTGGCTATCAGAATTCTACCCAGAAGCAATTGGGTATTCATTACAATAACCTGTCGGATTATCTGGATGGTTTGCAGAAAGCCGTGAAAACGCCTTATGCACCTTTTAGCCGTTTAGGACTCAATGATGAGCACGGTGAACCGATTCAAATCAATGATCATGTGCTGCAAATTGAAAATGAATACTACAGCCTGGTTCGCCCAAAACAGGTGCCTCAAGCGGGAGAAACCCCATCCCAGGCGCTGAAAAATCGCGGGGTGGGTTATGTTGAACTGCGCGCAGTCGACGTCAATCCGTACAGTCCGATCGGAATTGATGAAAACACGGCAGCATTTCTGGAAGTTTTGGCGCTGCATTGCCTGGTACAGGACAGCCCCGATTTGCTCGATCCGGAACAGGAACAGATTGAGCGTAATCAGGCCGAAGTGGTCAATCGTGGCCGTGCACCGAATGCCACTATTGTGGATGCGGCTGGAAAGCATCCGATTGAAGACTGGGCACGTGCGCAGGTCATCAAAATGCAGTCTTGGGCTGATTTACTGGATGCCGCCTATAGCACCAAGATGTATTCAGCAGCCTTGGCAGTCATGCTCAGCCGCATTGATGAAGTGGATGAAACCCTGTCTGCACAGGTTATTGCCGATACTTTGGAACATGGCGGGACCTGGGGTTTTGGCAGTATGATGGCGCTGCAGCATGCAATGACTTATGAACAGCACACATTAAGTCCGGATACTCTGGCTTATTTTGATGGTTTAGCGGGGCAGTCATTGCAACAGCAACAGCAACTGGAACAAGATACGAGCATCAGTTTTGAGCAATATCTTGCCGATTATCGATAAAAATTAAGAGGATTTGCCATGCAATGGAGTTATCGCTTCGTGAGTGGTTTTTTATTTTTAGCCAGTGTCGCGGGGATGGCATTTGCGTTGTATTTAGAGCATGGACAAGGGCTTGAGCCTTGTCCACTCTGCGTTTTTCAGCGTATAGGGCTAATTGGGCTGGGGATCATTTCCCTGATCGCTTTCCTGCATAACCCCATTTCAAATGCGTTTAAGCGTTTTTATGCTTTGCTGGGTACGCTTAGTATCCTCTGGTCCGCAGGGGTGGCAGCACGTCATGTCTGGCTGCAAAATTTGCCGCCCGATCAGGTGCCGAGTTGTGGTCCAGGCTTAGATTATTGGCTGGATACCTTGCCGTTAAAGTCGGTATTTGAACAGGTGCTGAAAGGTTCGGGCGAATGTGCCAAGGTTGACTGGACTCTGTTTGGACTATCTCTTCCGGTATGGTCATTGGCCTTCTTTACCGTACTTGCCTTGATCAGCCTGTGGCAACTATTGCGTCACTATCCAGGAATGAACAATAAAACAGCCAAGAAAAAATAAAGAGGTGTATAAAAAAGCCAACTGAATGTTGTAATGCTGATCAGTTAAGGAGTTTAGAAATAAACTCCTTAACTTTTTAGTGATTCATGGCGGAGTCTTACCATTTTAAATCAAACCCTTGCAGCTCATTTGTTACTTTGGTTTCGTCCAAAGTAACCAAAGGCATTTGTCATCCGCAAAACTCGTCAGCCACTATCAACTCGCAAATTTATCGCAGAAACAATCATTTTTTAATGTAGTCCGGCCTCAAACAGTTGCGGATGACTTTCCCACATATCAAATACAGTCATGAATTTAAAAAAGAAAATACCAGTCAATTTCTTAACTGACTGGCATTAAACCGAACGTTGGCTTTTTTATTTTTTACTTAAGTCAGTGCAATACCTGATAAATCTTCCAGCTGCATGCGGTATTCATGCACTTCTTCTTTGACCTGTTCATTTTGCGGCGGGTAGAACCATTTCACAATCTGTTCCGCCACACTGGAATGATAGTTGATTTCAAAATGACTTAAGCCATAAAAGATCGCTTTATGGGATTGTGGCACTTTCAGTTGAAAGCGCGGATTTGGATGTTCACCCAAAGCACTGTCTACACTGACCAGATAGTCCCCCAGCACCTTTAAGGTTCGGTTCTTTTTGTTTTCATATTCAATGGTGCCGGCAACCAGGTACGTATTAATATGTTTTGGCAGGGGAGCCGGTTTACGGTTGTCATCCATGCCGCCAATCCGGGCATGATTATGTTCCCAGTCATCATCGCGGACACTGCCATAGCGCAAATCCAGAATGCCATTGCTGCGGATATTGACAATATGCCGGATGATTTTCACAAAGGGAAAATGCCCGAGTTTGTCTTGCAGGATAAACCCGAAACGTTCCAAGACTGCACCATGGTGCGGAGAACCCAGACAGACCAGGTTTTCGGTCAGATGTATCCATTGATACATGTTCTGTTTACCGTAAAACAGGGCACTGCGTAAGACCAGACCACCCATGCTGTGGCCAATTAAATCGATGCTGGTAATACGCGGATTGCGACGAATCAGATCTTCTAGGGTGTGGGAAAGACTACGGCCATTGGCCGAGATACGACGTCCGCTATTGTAGTTCAGGTACAGCATGGTGTTATTGTCACGTTGTGCCAACAATTTTTCGCCTATACCGCCATATTGCGTGTTGCTCCAGTCCAGATGGTTCATGCACAAGCCATGTACAAAAATGACCACGCGACCGGATAAATCCCCTTTTTGCAGTCCACCATAGTGGTTATACAGCACCATCGGCAGTGCCATCGGGTTCTGGTATTTTAATAAATAATCACCCAGCACCCCGTTGAGCACCCCGACGAGAAAGTGCAGCGCAGGTGTTAGCGGCCTGTCATGTAATTTTGGATATTTTTCAATAATCTGACGTAAACCGGGTGCCAGTAAATAGTTGCCGTAGTTGAGCAGGGTGTCGAAGGACAGCTGGTACAGTTTGTCGATATAAGGAATTTTTTGCAATTTTTTCGAGCGTTGTTCACTCATGCCAAACAGGCTAATTAAAATTTCACGTTGAATCGCCTGGATCAGCTCCTGCATGACGTCGTTGAGACGTGTCGTCACCAATTGTGCGAGACCTTCCAATACATCAGCTTGACTGGGCGGTGTACGGTCCCATCTACAATAGGTTTCATGTAATGGGGTTAAACTCGGCATTTGATCCTGTCCTTTCTGTGACCATGTTTCCCATACTCTTTATTTTTTCTTGGGATCACGGTATAAACTCTTAGCTTTTCATTTTATATCGTTCATCTGGAACAGCTTTTACAATAACGTTGATTGAGCTTCGGTATTAATTTTTTTGTCTGACAATTTTGGTTATATCTAGATAAAAACAGATGGGTAGCTAAAACTCAGGTATAAAATAAATCTAGTTTAAATTTGGCAATGATACAATAAAAAAGCATGAACATCATTTATTTACATGGATTTCAAAGCAGTGCTTTATCCATAAAAGGCCAGCAAATTAAAGACTACTGTCAGCAGCAGGGTCAGAAGGTTCGGGTGCATCTGCCGGATCTTAATATGCCGCCCGAGCAGACAATGGCGCATCTAGCTGCCATGATTGAGAATCTTGACCAGGTCGTGCTGGTGGGGAGCAGTCTAGGCGGCTTTTATGCGACACAGCTGGTCGCAAAGTATGGCGTGCCGGCTGTTTTAATTAATCCTGCTATGCGACCATGGCAACTATTTCGTGACTTATTTGGCAGTGATCAGATTCCCTATGTGGTGAATGCTGAATGGACGCTGGATCATACCCATCTGGATCAGCTTGAGCAGATGGCAGTGCCATTTGTGCAAGATGCGGACAAAATTTTAGTGTTATTACAACAAGGGGACGAAGTTTTGGATTATCGTGAAGCACAGCGCTATTATAGCAATGCTTCACATCCGTCCATGCTGATTACCGAAGCAAATGGCAACCATGCGATGGAAAATTTCGCAGACAAAATACCGATGGCCTTACAGTTTTTATCGGATTGTATAAATTAAGGAAACAGTACAACGTGTCTCAATATACGGCTCAATCACTTGAAGTTTTATCTGGTTTAGATCCGGTACGTCGTCGTCCGGGTATGTATACCGATACCACTCGTCCAAACCATTTGGCGCAGGAAGTTATTGATAACGCTGTGGATGAGGCACTTGCCGGACATGCCAATAAAATTACCGTCACAGTGTATAAAGACGGTTCCCTGTCGGTTGAAGACAATGGCCGGGGGATGCCGGTGGATATCCATCCGGAATATGGCCAGAGCGGGATTGAAATTATTCTGACCAAGCTGCATGCCGGGGGTAAATTCAGTACCGATAACTACCAGTTTTCCGGCGGCTTGCATGGCGTGGGCATTTCAGTGGTCAATGCCCTATCTGACCGGGTGGAAGTCGAAGTTCAGCGTCAGGGCAACCTGTATAAAATGGCCTTTGAGCACGGTGAACCGGTTGCACCGCTTGAAGTACTGCAAGGTAAGGCACCTAAACGTGCGACCGGTACCACAGTACATTTCTGGCCAGAAGCCAAATATTTTGATTCGCCCAAGTTTGCTCTAAAAGCGTTAAAACATAATTTAAAAGCCAAAGCAGTTTTGGCGGCAGGCTTAGAGATCAACTATGTTGATCAAATCAATGATGAAAAGATCAGCTGGCAGTTCGAAAATGGTCTAGTTGATTATTTGATGGATGAGCTTGAAGACCGTGAAATCATTCCAAGTCCTGCTTTTGTGGCTACTGGCGAAGCTGAACGTGCCAGCGCCGAATTTGCGATTTGCTGGAATGCTGAAGGTGGCGAACAGATTCAGGAAAGTTATGTCAACCTGATTCCAACTGCGCAGGGCGGTACCCATGTCAATGGTTTACGTTCAGGGGTCACCGATGCCATGCGCGAGTTCTGTGAATTGCGTAACCTGTTGCCACGTAATCTGAAACTGTCTGCCGAAGATGTCTGGGACGGGGTGAACTACATTCTGTCGTTAAAATTTCAGGAACCACAATTTTCCGGTCAAACCAAAGAGCGCCTGTCGAGCCGTGAAGCCTCAGGCATTGTACTGAATATCGCCAAAGATGCTTTTGCACTGTGGCTCAACCAGAATTCAGACATTGCCATGCAACTGGCTGAATTGGCGATTGCCAAGGCAGGCCGCCGTTTAAAAGCGGCAAAAAAAGTTGAACGTAAGAAGATTGTTTCCGGACCTGCACTCCCGGGTAAACTGGCCGACTGTGTAGGACATACCTTGGAAGAATCGGAACTGTTTATTGTGGAAGGGGATTCTGCAGGCGGTTCTGCCAAGCAGGCACGTGACAAGAATTTTCAGGCAATCATGCCTATTCGCGGGAAAATCTTAAATACCTGGGAAGTCTCCTCCGATGAAGTTCTGGGTTCTCAGGAAGTGCATGATATTGCCATTGCGATTGGAGTCGATCCGGGCAGTGATGACCTGTCAGAACTTCGCTACGGTAAAATCTGTATTCTGGCCGATGCCGATTCGGATGGTCTGCATATCGCGACCCTGCTCTGTGCCTTGTTTGTAAAACACTTTCCGACCATGGTGGAAGAAGGGCATCTGTTTGTAGCCATGCCGCCTTTATTCCGTATTGATGATGGCAAGGATGTGCACTATGCGCTGGATGAAGACGAACTGGAAAGCATTCTGAAAAAATGCAAAAGTAAAAATCCGCAAATCACCCGATTCAAAGGTTTGGGTGAAATGAATGCCAGTCAGTTAAGGGAAACCACCATGGACCCAAATACCCGTCGTTTGGTACAGCTCGATCTGGACGACGCGCATTTTACAGCCGGTCTGCTGGATAAATTACTTGCGAAAAAACGCTCATCGGACCGTAAACATTGGTTAGAACAGAAAGGTAATCTGGCTGATCTGGTAGTTTAGTTTTTAAGTTAAATTATTATTTACATATAAAAAAGCCCTCAATTGCGGGCTTTTTTATATGTTTAAATTGAGTTGCATTAACACCAGATCACGCCATTTCCCAAATTTTTGTCCAACTTCTGACATATAACCTGTCTGCTTAAAACCTAATTTTTCATGTAACACAATTGATGCCTGATTTTCATGATCAATCGCAGCAACCATGACATGAATACGATTGTGCTGTGCATGTTCAATCAGTTTCAGCATTAAGGCTTTGCCCAGACCTTGTCCGATAAAGTCCGGATGAATAAAGACCGAATGTTCCACTGTATGTTTAAACCCGCTAATTTGACGGAAAGAAGAATAATCGGCATAGCCGGCGATGTGTTTAGTCTCTGAATGTTCAGCGACAAACAAAGGAAATTGTTGTTCAGTAAGGCTTTTAAACCAATTCAGAAAATCTTCTAACGATTTTTCCTGGTCATTCCAGGTTGCAGTACCATTTAAAATTTCAGCATTATAAATTTTCAGGATATGTTCTAGATCTTGTACTTGAGCGGGACGAATCAGAAAACCCATGAGCATATGCCGAACGACTAAATAGACTATGGATTTTAGAAATAAACCTGACTTTGAGCAATAAAAAAGCAAGACCGAAGCCTTGCTTTTTTATTGCTCAAAACGTGGTGCTTAGAAGTGGTATTTGACCAAAGCACTGACGTCGTTTTGATCAACGCCTTGAATACCAAATTTGTTGTTCCAAACTGAGTGTTCGATACCAACATATAATTTAGTTTTAGGTGAAATATGCTTACCTACATTCCATTTGTACTGGCTGGTCCAGTTCAGCTCGCTTGCTTGAGCACCTTTTTCAGCTGTTGACCAATCCAGGAAGGCATCTACCAGGAAATCTTCAGAACCCAATTTAAACGGAACTGCATAAGTGATCGTCATTTGATAATCATCTTTAGTTTTGTCGTTATCCGCTTTATAGAAGTTCACATTGGCATATTGGGTATATGGAATATCTAAAGAGAAACCTACACCATACAAGAAGTTATTAAACTCTTGGTTTTGATCGTATCCGGCATTGTGTTCCCAAGTTGTCGCAATAAGGACATCTTTAATTGGACCAAAAGAAAGATCTTTTCCAGATACTTCGCCTAAGCTTAAACGTGGCGCTAACTCGAAATATGTATTTTGTTCATCATTGCCATCCAATTGATGGTCAACAAAGAAAAATACATCCGAGTATTTAAGTTTAGCTGCATATTCTGCAGTCACGGTCGTACGGTCTTCAGTACCCACTTCATAGTTTTCACCATAAAGACCAGTTACGCTGAAGTCTTGCCATACCACTGGCGAAGCCTGTGTAAGTGCAGCTGTTGAAGCCAATGCACATGTAGCAAAAAATTGTGTAAATTTCATTAAAAATATCTCCCCCGAGAAGCAAGCAAAGCATACAGATTCTTTAGCAAAAATAAAGCCAAAATTGATCAATGGTTAAAAAAATAGTCTGCTTTTCTCAGAGTGCTCCTGATTAAAATCAAGACACCGCTTTGATACCTAAAAATACATGTTGATAAAAAAAGTAAAGCAGTTTGAAGAAGGCATTTTATCCGCAAACAAATAATATGATATTTATCAAATTATTTAGAGGGAAAGTCAAATTCCTTATACGTTATAGGGTATTTAAAAAAAATATCAAAATACTACTTGCATAAGCTTCACCTAGACCCTTATATTCAAAGCATAAGGACACGAATCTGCAGAGTTAAAAGTGTTCATCATTCAATGTGGAGGAACTCGTTCCAAACTAGGTTGAAGATGCTCAGCGCTGTTGTTAACAGCAAGGTGAAACGTGCCAAGATAAGAAGTTTTGCACAAAAAAAGATTTGATGAATAAAGAGGATGAAATTATATGAACATTGAAATTCGTACCGATAAAAACATCCAAAATAGTGATCGTTTAATTACTTATGTTCGTGCAGAACTGAATGCTGAATTCCAACGTTATAGCGAACGTATTACCCATTTCTCGGTTCATTTTAGCGATGAAAATGGTCCAAAAGGTGGTGCAGATGATATTCACTGCATGATCGAAGCACGCCCGGCAGGTTTGAAACCAGTAGTGGTGAACCATCATGGTCATAATATCGATACTGCCATACATGGAGCCATTGACCGTTTAAAACGCAGTTTGGAACATCTATTTGAGAAAATAGATGACCCTCGTGCCGCAGTGCCGGTACTTGCTGAAACTGCAGAAGCCAGTGATGTGGACGATGTAAATGATTAAGCAACATCTTGCTTAAAGAAAAAAAAGCTCTTCGGAGCTTTTTTTATGGGCGTTTTAATGCGCTATTTGGGACAGGGCAACAGAAATAAAAAATATACTCTTTATACATTTAGCTAAAACAAATGACAGTTTATTCGGCATAATAGTTAAAAAATGATTGAAGAGTATTTTCTCCATGTTAACAGCACAACAACAAGTCTTTGTACAGGCAATAGAAGAGCTGGATCTTGCTCAGGTACAACGTCTTTTGGCAGAAGGTCTCGATCCGAATTTTATTGATCTGGAAAAAGGTCCGGCCATTTCTGTCTGGTCCGATGGTTTGTTCCACTGGTGGGAGCATATTTGCGAAGCTTATGAAGCCGGTTCACCTTTATCTGAACAAGAAAAACAGCAGAATCTGGCAGTTCATCTTGAAATTTTAGAGGCGCTTATTCAAGCCAAAGTCAATTTACATTTATGGGATGCCGAAGAACTGTATGGTCCATTATGGGATGCTGCCAGCTCCGCCTGCGTGCCTGCAGTGCAACGTTTACTGGATGAAAAAGTAGATCCTAATACCAAAGATGAAGATGGTCAGACCATATTATCTTCGATTAGTGATTTATTCTTTGATTGTGACTTTGATGAAATCAACTGGTCAGAAGCATTGGCCGAAGAAAAGCAAACTTTAGAGTTGCTCCGTAGTTATGGGGCTAAAATGACTAAAGAATTAACATAATTAGTGAGACAACCATGTCAGTCGTAAAAACAGTAAGTTTCATTTTTGCAGCGGGTTTCAGTATCAATGCGATGGCTGCCGATTTTTCTTTTGACCGTCCAGGTGCGGGAATCGGCACTGGCATTACGCCCGTCGGTCAGCTGGCATGGGAACAAGGCTTACCCAGCCTCAGCTATTCAGAAAGTAGAGATGAAACCGGAATTAAAGTTAAAAACACCACTTTAAATGCCGACATGTTGTTACGTACCGGTTTAGCTCAAGATATTGAATTGCAGTTGGGCTGGCAAGGTCCATCCTGGTCAAAAACCAAAGCAGCGGGTCAGTCTGTTGAAGAAGACGGTTTGGGCGATGTCAGCATCGGGGTAAAAAAAGCCATCAATCTGGATGATGAAAAGCTTTCTATGGCTATTTTAGCTGAAGCGATTCTTGCAACTGGCAATCATGCGTTTAGCAATGAAGATGATATTTACAGCCTGACTTCGGCTGTCGCTTATGACTATAGTGATTTAATCCGTACTTCCATCACTATGCGTTATGAAACACAAAACAGCAATTGGGCGGTAACTGCAATCCCGAACATTCAATATAAAATTACCGATAAATTGTCCGGTTTTTCTGAACTGGTCTATCGCAAAGCCGAAAGTCAGAATTATGAATATGCACTGGGTTCAGGACTCATTTATGCGATGAATGAGCGTGTGCAAATGGATGCCAGTATTGGTGTGGACTTAAATGGTCGAGATAAAAGCTATCAATCAGGTTTGGGCGTTGCATTCCTATTTTAATTAAAAAAATAAACTGATATGAAAAAGCATTTTCTAGAGCTTGGCTTGTGGTTTCGGTTCGCTATATGCGGATTGATCGGTAGTGTGATTTTATTGTGCTCCATGACACTGCAGGCGCAAGAGCAATTGCTTGCACCCGAGGATGCTTTTTCTTTTAGTGTTGAATCCAGTAGCACACATGAAGCCCAACTCAAATGGACGATTCCAGATCGCTATTATTTATATCAGCATAAATTTGAAGTCCGGCAAGGGACGCAAAAGCTGGCTTTAAAATTGCCGTCAGCAACCGATTTGCATGATGAAAATTATGGCCATACCCAGGTCTATTTTCATAAGGTCCAATTCACGGTTCCCACCGAAGCCTCAAAAACCTATCAGGTGACGTGGCAGGGCTGTGCCCAGGACCGGATTTGCTATCCACCGCAAACCATTGAGTTTCAGACCGATATTGACGGTTTGGTGCTGTTGCAAAATCAGGCCAGAGCAAGCAAGCGCCTGCTGGATCTTTCAACATCTTCAAACAGTTCTGTAACTGGTCAAAACACTTTGAGTGCTGAACAGAATAGCATTCAACCGACAGAAAAGCCCGTCATACGCGATACTGCAAAAGATCAAATGTGGTCGGAAACACTGGCTGAAAGCTCTTTGCTGTATGGCTTATTGCTGTTTTTCGGTTTAGGCATCTTGTTGGCCTTTACGCCATGTTCATTACCGATGCTGCCGATTTTAACTTCGCTGATTGTTCGCGACAGTAAAGGGCTGAAAGCCTGGATGATTGCTCTGGTATTTGTCTGCAGTATGGCCATGGTCTATGCGGTTTTAGGCTTAATTGCTTCATCTGCTGGTTTGAATTTTCAGCGCTGGTTACAGCAGCCTTCCACCCTGATTGCTTTTAGTGCGTTATTTGTTTTATTTGCACTAAATTTATTCGGTTTATTTGAAATTAAATTGCCCCAAACTTTGGTCAACCGCCTCGATCAGGCCCAGTCGCTACAAAAAGGTGGCAGCCTGATTGGGGCAGGTGTTATGGGGATGATCTCTGCACTGCTGGTTGGACCCTGCATGACCGCACCTCTAGCCGGGGCACTGTTATTTATTTCCCAGAATCAAAGCCAGTGGCAGGGGGCACTCTTGCTGTTCACCTTGGGTTTTGGCATGGGAACGCCCTTGCTTCTGGCCAGTGTACTGGGTTCCAGGGTGTTGCCTAAAGCAGGGTTGTGGATGCACCAGATTAAGGTGCTGTTTGCCTTTATCATGCTAGCCCTGGCCCTGTATTTTATTCGTCCGCTTATTTCTGAAGCCTGGCTGCAATGGGCAGGCTTAGGTCTGGGCATTTGTTTTATTGTGTATATCCTTTTCCGCATTCGGCAACAGACCCCGCTGAGGGCCTTATATATAATCGTCTTGCTCGTGGTGATGCCTTATCTAGCTTATACTCAATATCAACACAGTCAGCGGTTTTTTATCGGGCAAAGCACGACCCAGGCCAGCTGGCATGTGGCGAAAACAGCGGATGAATTTCAGCAGTTATTGGCCAGTGCGCCCTCCAATCAGGCGGTTGTTATTGATGTTTATGCAGACTGGTGTGTGGCATGTCAGCCCATTGAACATCAGGTGCTAAAATCGACTCAAGTCCAACAAGCACTTGCGCCGTATTTTTTGATTAAACTGGATTTGAGTAACTATGATGCAACGCATCAGGCCTTATTGAATCAATGGGATATTTTAGGGCCGCCCACCTATTTATTCTTGGATGCCAAGCAGCAGGAAATTCGTGGTTTACGTCTAACCGGTGCTTTTAGCGAGGCTGAATTACTGAAACAGCTTGAGTTGTTTCAACAGCATATAGGATCATAATGTGATGTATCAGCTCTATATAGCCAATAAAAATTATTCCAGCTGGTCAATGCGCCCGTGGCTGGTGTTACAGGCTTTTCAGTTGCCTTTTCAGGAATTCATGATTCCGTTTCCCGCAGAACGCAACACCGGCACATTCAAGCAGGATGTATTGGCCATTAACCCCAATGGGAAAGTCCCGGTATTGATCGATCATGACTTGATGCTGTGGGATTCGCTGGCGATTTGTGAATATCTGGCAGAACGGCACCCCAATGAGCATTTGTGGCCACAAGATGTCAAGCAGCGTGCGCATGCACGTTGTATTGTGGCGGAAATGCATAGCGGATTTTCAGGTTTGCGCAATGCCTGCGGCATGAATATCCGAGCCCATTTAGCCGATGTGGGTAAGCGTTTATGGCAGGACAATGCCGAGCTTAGGCAAGATGTGGCACGGATCGAACAGATCTGGTCAGAACGTCCAGAGGTGAACGGTTTTTTATGTGGTGAATTTTCAATTGCCGATGCATTTTATGCCCCGGTGGTGACGCGGCTTATGACCTATGCCTTACCGGTCAGTGAGTCGACACAGCAGTATATGCACACCATGCTGCAACATCCGGCCATGAAACTGTGGATGGAAGGCGCGTTGCAAGAACAAGCTTGGGTGAATTATTTAGAGTCGTATCAACAGCAGCCGCTTTAGCAGGGCTTGGGCTCAGTAAACAACTCTGCCTGATAACACTTGACCTGATTGCGTCCGTAGCCTTTGGCTGCATACAGAGCCTTGTCTGCCCGGCTGAGCAATTGTTGCGAATTGAGTAAGGGACTGGATAGTGCAATGCCAAAACTTGCGGTGATCGGAATGATCTCTCCCGATTCACTGCATAAATGAAGCTGTTGAATGGCCTGACGACACCGTTCAGCAATAATTTGTGCCTGTTCTAGAGAAGAATGATTTAAAATAAGAAGAAATTCTTCTCCACCAAAACGGCCCAGCATATCGCTATCTCGAATGATTTGAGAGAGTGCTTGACTGACCTGAATCAGGGTTTCGTCGCCTTTATCGTGCCCGTATTGGTCATTAATGCGCTTGAAATGATCCAGGTCAATTAACACCAGTGCATAAGATTCATTGGGCTTGCGTTCTAGTTTTTCCAGACAATTGTTGATGCTGCGCCGGTTAAGAGTATTGGTCAGTGGGTCAACCTGACTTAAATGCTGAATCAGTTTTTCTCGATGCCGCCATTGGCTAAGTAAAATTTCAAATAAAATTAAACAAGTAATAAGAATTGGTACAATGAAATACATCATTGTCAGCACCCAAAACATATTCTGGTAGGGTTGGGTGTGAAGATTAAACAACGGACCGTAGCTGATTTGACCTTGCAAGGCTAAATACCCGCAAACCAGTAAAAATAATGTGGCCGGGATAAGGGCGAAATAAACGATTTTACGGTTAAACAGCACCAGGCCCACCGTGAGCAGACACATGTAAGTGATCATGGTGGCCGGACTGAGTACGCCGATCACATAACCATCACGACATAAAGACATGACCAAAATCCCCACGGATACATAGGGTAGGCATTGCTGTACCCAGGCTTTTTTACGCCATGCCGAACATGGGTAAATCAGCGCAATAAAGACGGTCAAAATCAGGATATTCATTTCCAGCTGTAGTTTGAGCAAGGGTAAATTTACCCAAGGCCAGACTTCAGGAGATAAAAGCACAAAAACTTTCCAGATAATCCAGATCATATGCACTGAACTTCCTAAAATCAGCATCAAAATGCATTTATTCAGGACACTCCAATTCATTACACCCCCATCTTCTAACAGGTATTTCGCAATTTTTTCTTTGAATGAGAAGGCATGATTTGGTGAAAAGATTGGCTTCATTCGATAAATATAATCCTTGATTGTCTAAATCATGAATTAATGTGAAATAAGTAGATTTATTTTTAATAATTCACAACATAGCACGTTTTTTCAGTAATGGTAATGGTTGTTTTTTGTACTTTTTGGTCTAAAAAGTACTTTTAGCTGAATTATTGTTGTATTAAATATGGAACGTTGTGTTGTATATAAACGTATTATTCTATTTTTAGTGGTCGATTAAAATGCCTACATTGAATAAATAAAGATGAAGGTAACAGGCATGAAAGTTTTACATATCGATTCGAGTATTTTAGGTGATGCTTCTGTTTCACGCCAATTAAGTCAGGCGATTGTCACTCAGTTGCAAGCCAAGCATGCAGATGCGACCGTAGAATATCTGGATTTGGCACAACAGCCCATTCCACATTTAACCGCTGAAATTTTGATGGGGCAAGATGCTGAACAGGCAGCCTTAGGTGAAAAAATTATTCAGCAATATTTGGATGCGGACGTGGTTGTAGTCGGTGCAGCAATGTATAACTTTGGCTTGCCGTCTACGCTAAAAGCTTGGATTGACCGGATCAGTGTGGCCGGTAAAACCTTTAAATATACTGAAAATGGTCCTGTTGGTTTGGCTGGTGAGAAAAAAGCCTATATCGCCAGCAGTCGTGGCGGCGTGTATGGTGAAAATAGCCCGGCAGATTTTCAGGAAGGTTTTTTGAAAACTGTATTTAATTTCACCGGTGTGAACGATGTCGAAATTATTCGTGCAGAAGGTGTCAATATGGGTGCAGAGTCAAAAGATCAGGCAATTGCCAGCGCTTTAGCTCAGGTGCAAAGCCTGTAATGTGAAATCATCCTATCCATGATTCCTCTTGGGTCAGCTTCGGCTGACCTTTTTTATGGAATATGGTTCATTGCGGATTAAATTTAGCTTTGATCCAGTGCATGGGCAAATTCAGCCAGATCGGCCAGTGCCTGTTTGGCTTCATCAAACCACGCATGGAACATCTGAAAATTGTGCCACATGCCGGTATAAAGTTTAAAAGTCACTTCAACATTGGCCTGTTCTGCTTTTTCTTTAAAGCGCTGTGCATCATCCAGCAGAATTTCTTTCGATCCTACTTGTACCAGTGTAGGAGGTAATCCGGTTAAATCTGCAAACAGGGGAGAAATTGAGGGATGTGATTTATCCATCGATTTAGGGACGTAATAATCAATTCCGGTTTCTAAGGTTTCAATGGACAATAAGGCATCGTGTTTCTGGTTATAGCGTAAGGATTCACTGGTCAGGGTTAAATCTAAAAAGGGTGACAATAGCATCAGACCGCTGACCTGGGGCAGCTGTTCATCACGAATTTTAAGTGCCAAGGCTAAAGCCAGATTGGCACCACAGGAATCCCCGGACAAGATAATATCCTTGGCTTGTATGCCTTGGTCGAGCAAAATATTGTAAACATCAAACAGCGCATCCAGCGCTTCAGGAAAAGGCTGTTCAGGCGCGAGAGGATAATCTACGTGCAGCGCTTGCATTTGAGTCCGTGCCACCATGTCGGATACAAATGCCCGATGGGTATTTAAGGATCCTAAAAA
Organism: Acinetobacter sp. YH01018; assembly: GCF_013420295.1. Taxonomy (NCBI): domain Bacteria; kingdom Pseudomonadati; phylum Pseudomonadota; class Gammaproteobacteria; order Moraxellales; family Moraxellaceae; genus Acinetobacter; species Acinetobacter sp. YH01018. The sequence goes on along the minus strand of NZ_VOYL01000014.1, from coordinate 3,419 downwards.
GAATGCACCGCCGTGAATATGTAAAATAAGCTGTGTGGCCTCATTGTGAGGTTTGATTTCTTCAGCACGTAAACAGGCAAGACGGATTGGGCGAATACTGACATTTTTATTCTGCGGAAATAGACGGCACATTTGTTCAATGACAAAGCGTGCTGAATTTGGAGGTAAGTTAAACTGGCTTGGCAGACGGATGGTGGTTTTTAAAAAACTTTCTGTAATTAATTGTTTCCATAACGGATTTATCTTCATGTTTTTTCCATCTTGTTATATCTTTTGGGGGATAACTGGTTGTTTACCAATTCAAGTTACAAGATTACACTAAACGGTCACACGGAAGAATTGCAAATATGTTGTGACTTTTTAATACTAAGGCCGTCTACACTAGACTAGGAAACGAAAAAAAATGAAAAGAATTGCTCTTGCATTAGGATTGCTCGGATTAACAGCTTTGGCAAATGCTGCTGATCCTTTAAATGGAACAGTTTGGAAAACGATTGACGATAAAACAAAACAACCCAAAGCAATCGTAAAATTTACTGAACAAAAAAATGGCACATTGTCTGCGAGTATTCAAAAAGTTTTGACACCGGGCGAAGAACAGGCATGTAAAAAATGTGAAGGTCCATATCATAATAAATCTTTAAAAGGTTTAAAGATTGTTCACGGTCTTAAAAATGTCGGTGGTACAAGTTATGAAGAGGGTACTATCCTTGACCCTTCTTCAGGCAAAACCTACAAACTCAAAGGTGAACTGGCAAATGGCGGTAAAACGCTCGAATTACGCGGTTTTATTGGCGTATCTGTTTTAGGCCGTAACCAGACTTGGGTTCGCGCAAACTAAGTTTGCCTAGCCTAATGGATAAAACAAAAAAAGCCTGACAATCTCAGGCTTTTTTAATGCGGATGGTGCAGGAGGCTTACTTTAATGCCCGATACGCTTCTTCATCAAAGCCGACGATATAACCAGAAGCAGTTTCAAGCACAGGACGTTTGATTAAGCTGTTATGGCAGGTGAGCGCTTCAATGAGATTTTCTTCACTGCTTAAAGCTGTTTGTTGTTCCGCTTCGCTCAGTTTGCGCCAAGTGGTGCCTTTTTTATTCAGGATGACTTCCTGACCTTTGGCATCCAGCCATGTTTTTACCGTTTCAGCAGCAATGCCTTGTTTCTTGTAATCGTGAAACTCATAGGCAAGGCCAAGTTGATTAAGCAGGTCAAAGGCTTTTTTCATTGAATTACAGTTTTTGATACCATAAATCTTCAGCATAGGTGAATTATTCCATTTGCTATTCTTCAATAGCGTAACGAAAATCCATCAGAAGCTCTAGAGTGAATTAAATGATTAAAATTAAAAAATTCAGCTGTCATTAAACTGACATTTAGATTTGTAATTATAAAACTATAAATAAGAACCATATGATTATTCTAAATATATAGAAAATAGAAAAAATATAGAAATAGAAAAGAAAAAATAAAGATAACGAATAGAGAAAACCCGCATTCAATCATCCTGATTATGCGGGTCTCATTTCAACGTCCATTGTCACATCCTTGCAAAATAAGCTACCGAAGTGCTTTATTCTGTTTCATCCTACGGCATCCTATCCCTTTTCAGTCATCCTGACTTATCCCTGTGCCGTGCGACAATAATGCACTTAAAAGATCTATATAAAAAGCAACAAATTCGACATCTTTTGTAATCTATAAGCCTGTATTGAGTGAACAATAGTTCACTCAATGCGCATTATGGACTATATTTTATAATCAATAATCACCGGTGCATGGTCGCTAAACCAGGTCTCCTTATACACCCAGGCATTGACAGTACGGGCTTTCCAGTCTGGTGAGCAGGCTTGATAGTCAATGCGCCACCCGACGTTTTTGGCACGCGCCTGTCCGCGATTAGACCACCATGAATAAAGTTCGGCTTCCTTGCGCACTTCACGGAAAGTATCGACATAACCCAGATCATCATAAATATGATCGAGCCAGGCGCGTTCATGTGGCAGGCAGCCTGAAGATTTCTGGTTGCCCGACCAGTTCTTGATATCAATGCGTTTATGCACAATGTTGTAATCACCGCAGACGATGATCGATTTATTTTCATCCCGCCATTGTTTTAAGATGTCTTGATACTGATCCAAAAAGTGATCTTTACGGGCTTGTGCTTCTTCACCGGATGAACCTGAAGGCAAATACAGCGAACAGATGTATACCGGCTTGTCTAAACCGAGATCAAATTCGGCAGCGATAAAGCGCCCTTGAGAGTCGGCCAGTTCAAAGCCTAAACCATCTTTTACGGAGACAAAAGGTAGGCGACTATAAATGGCGGTACCGGCATAGCCTGCACGTTCTGCCGGGAACAGGTGCGTGTACCAGCCTTCAGGTCTAAATTTTTCAGTCCACTGCGCATGGGTGATCCGGCTTTCCTGCATACAAATGACATCGGCATCTGACTGTTCCAGCCATTCCAGCAAGCCTTTGGTCACTGCTGAACGCAAGCCATTTACGTTAATTGAAACGACTCTTAGAATTTTTTGATCACTTGGATAGCTACTCTTTGGTATCATGCGCAAGTCTTACCTCTATTTATGAATTTTGGAGCACCTCATGACGTCGCAAGCGACTTTTAACCCTCAAGCTTTTATCGAACTTGCATTATCACGTGGTGTGCTTAAATTTGGTGAGTTTACTTTAAAATCGGGTCGTGTGAGTCCTTATTTTTTTAATGCGGGTTTGCTCAATGATGGCGAGGCGTTAACGCTACTGGCTTCAGGCTATGCAGACAAATTAACGGCATGTGACAATGTCGAAGTGATTTTTGGCCCGGCTTATAAGGGTATTCCATTTGTTGCTGCGACTGCCGTGGCATTGTCACAAAATCATGGTGTAAGTGTACCTTGGGGCTTTAACCGTAAAGAAGCCAAGGATCACGGTGAAGGCGGGGTGCTGGTTGGCGCATCGGTTGAAGGCAAAAAAGTCTGGATTATTGATGATGTCATTACTGCAGGTACAGCCATTCGTGAAGTGGTCACCATTCTTAAAAATGCTGGTGCGCAAATTGCCGGAGTATTGGTGGCTCTAGACCGTCAGGAAAAAGGACAGGGCGAATTGTCTGCTATTCAGGAAGTTCAAAAAGAACTGGAAATTCCAGTTCATGCCTTGATTACCATGAAAGATTTGATGGATTTCTTGGAAGCTAAAGGCGAAAAAGACGCTTTAGCGAAAATGGAAGCCTATCGTGTAAAATACGGTATCTGATCGGTCAATGGTTAAAAAGGGAAGCCATGTGCTCATTGCTGTCCCACAATTTTTCACAAGAGGAAGCTCATTTGAGCTTCCTCTTGTTTTATGGGTATTTTATCGGGTGAAAATAAAGCTTTTAAAGTTCTTCTTTCAAACAAATTCACTTGAATTATTC
>NZ_VOYL01000013.1:0-76580 GCF_013420295.1 Acinetobacter sp. YH01018 | reverse complement strand
AAACATCGGACTATTTCCGGTTTTCTAGCAGGCATATTTTCATCTTTATGTGCTTATCAACTCTGTCAGAAGAATAAGCCAAAAATTCATGTCGTTAGAAATTTAGCTTATCCGTAACTAGGGTTAAATAACATAATTGGTATTTTAATAAACTCTATATATAACAGTTATATAGGGTTTTTATTTTGTGTGGTGTAATTTAAGGTAGGGTGGAGTACTTTGATTTTTGGTCACTAATTTATTGTGATAATCAACAATAATAACCAACATACACATGCTTAATCTAAAGGTATTTTACTGACTGGTATAATTTTATGATGAGAGGGGTGTTGCCTGAGGCTACGGTTTCTGTTTTGCCTTTTGACGTAATACGTACAAATATAAGCTTTCTACTTTTTCACGTGCCCATGGTGTGGTACGCAAGAATCGCAATGATGATTTAACACTTGGGTCTATGCAAAAACATCTAATTTCAATTTTACGACTTAAACCTTCAAAGCCACCGTAGTAATCCAATAATTCATCCAAAATGTCAGCAAGTTTTTTGCCGTGTAAAGGGTCATTGGAGGTATTCATAATAGATCAATAGTATTTTGGGTGGCCATTATTATAACCTGGGCTAGTTGGAAAACTAGAGAGTTGGAATGTAGGTAATGATGGACTGAATAGCCACCAAAATTCTGGAGCACGCCTAGCCATCGGGTGATGTATCATATATATGACTTTGTAATCCCATTTGCTGTGTAGGAAATTTTTTCTTAATGGGTCACCTTTTTATGGAAGTAGGTAAGAGAAAAGCTCTAAACCTTTACGGATCGCTTCAGCACTGTACTTAAAGGCAATTAATGGTTGACCTGTGATTACTGTTGAGGCGACCAGTGTACCCTAAAGCCAATATTCACCCCATCCATTGTAGTAAACATTAAGTTTTTTGAGCATGGGTTTATTTTCTTTTGATACGTTGGCGAGCCGTATTGCTCTCATAGCGAAGAATGTCATCTACACTGTTTAAATGAGGTTTGAAGAGTTCCTCTAATTCTTTTAATCGGCCTAGTACCATGGCAACGCGTACTAAATTTTCAAATGAAACATTTCGACCTGCTTCCAGATTGGATACTGTATTCACACCAATACCAGCACGTGCAGCAACATCTGCCTGAGTCATTTCCAGATAAAGCCGTTCTTTACGAAGCCTCTCACATAATAATGCAACAACTTCTTCAGGTTTTCTGAATCTTAAATCCATAATATTGGGTCTTATGTTTAGATATAGCTATTAAGCCACAAAATAATGGAGTTATAAAATGTGTCGGTTGATCGATGAAAAGGTGCTTTATTGGCCTGATTAGATCCTATTAGATTAAAAAAATCTAATTAGATATTTACAATCTAATGGAGTCTAATACAATCTATGGTAATAAATAAATCATTGCCGAGTAATTAAAATGATGACCATCTCCAATGACCCTTGGCACTTTCCACGTACCGAATTGGCGAAACAAATTTTAGGCATGTTTGAGACTGGACTAGCTAGTTCTCTGACTTTTTTTGCCCCACGCCGGATGGGAAAAACTGAATTTTTACGAAAAGATATTACGCCCCTAGCAGAACAGCTTGGATGGCGCGTTTTTTATTTCAGTTTTTTAGATGCAGGCCTGCATAGTGAAGGGCAGTTTGTAAAAGCTCTTGATGAGTTTTCAAAACAAAATGGCTTAATGGGGAAAGCCACAGATTGGATTAAAAATATTGGTTCTTTAAGTACAGAGGTGGCAGGGGTAAAAGCTGAAGTGACACTTCTACAAGGACAAGTGAATTCCAGTATTTTGTCTAGCATTACTAAACTGGCTCAGCAGGGGAAACCTATTTTACTGTTACTTGATGAGATTCAGGCTTTAGCTAGTTCAAAATATAAAACCACGATTGCCAGTTTACGTACCGCTTTAGATATGCATAAAGAAACAATAAAGGTGATTTTTACTGGTTCAAGTCGAGAAGGCCTGAGACAAATGTTTTCTGTGAGTAGTGCTCCATTTTTTCATTATGGACAGAATTTACCTTTTCCAAATCTAACAAAAGCATTTACAGATCATCTGGCAGATGTATTTAATCAGACAACAGGACGTAGTTTGAATAAAGAAATTTTATGGCACGCTTTTTTAGATATGAAGCAAAGTCCTCAACTAGCAAGATCATTAGTGGAGCGTTTAGCCTTAAACCCAATGCTGGCTATAGATTTTGCCAAGGAACAGCTTATAGCCGATACAATGGGGCATCGTGACTTTTCGGGATTATGGGGAGAGTTTAAGTTATTAGAACAGCTAATTTTAAAAGCCATAGCGGAATCGCAAGTTGAACTTTATAGTAGTCAATTTAGACAACATCTGGCTGATTCCATTGGTGTAGATAACATTGCGGTATCAAGTATTCAATCGGCCCTACGTTCTTTATCAAAAAAACAAATTATTTTTAAACCAGAAAATGGTACTTATGAAATCGAGGATGCTCTTTTTAAAGAATGGATTATGGATGAAGCATAATTTTGAAAACTCACTTGGATAAAAATAATACTTTACTACTATAATAAGTATATAATGGGCAAAACTGCCTGTACTTTACTATTTAAATAGAATTATGAATGATTTTTGATCTTTATAAATATTTCTGAATAATCAATCGATCGATTGTGCCTCTATTGAAGTAATAGGTGAAAAAGCTAAGGGTTGGAAAGCTAGCTGCGGAACATATTATTCAATGGATTACGCAATTGAACATAACCAAGATGAAATCTATCGGGATAGATGGTGAAATTCTAGAAAATTGTGCATATCGCATTGAAGGTATTTGCGCATAATTAAAGGAGATTTGTTATGGATAAACGTTTTATTCCACTCTCTCAAATAGAGCAAATTAAAAAAAGACAATATGTCTTAGAACAGATTCAACTGAATTCCGATTGGCCGATACATGTCATTGCAAAATTCATTAGAACAGAGCTGCATCTGACATTATATGAAATGTCCAAGATCACTAAAATTTCGCTTCAAACTTTACAGAAACTAGAGCGATCAGATGCAAATCCAACTCTAGAAACAATGCTAAAACTTTTGATCCCATTTGGTTTAAAATTAACGGTCGTGAAGAAATGATCACTTTCTATCGGGATATTTTCGACCTCAATGAACTGTTTAACTTCTCGGATTTGATTGTCTTTACTCACAATATTCCTATTGAGTGAGTCGAATCTGTGCTCAGGTTGAGCAGTTCGGCTACTGTTCTGAAATGACAGCTTTGTCCGTTATAATTGTATAAACATTTTTAGTGTCTGGTAATTATGTCCTCATTGATCAATTTTCTATCTCGCTTTAGTACTGCAACTATTCAGCGCAGCCTTAGCTATGCTAAACACATTGATAGGGAAACGATTGAGTTATTTGAGGAAAAAGACGGTGTCACGATGTATGCCCAAATTGAAGGGACAGATTATTACGATACTGCGATTACCTATAATCCCCAAAAAGACCGTTTAATTGATGACGACTGCACTTGTCCGGTTGGATATAACTGTAAACATGCTGCGGCTTTAGCGCGGTTATTCTTTCAGGAATATCGCCAGGAATTTCAGCAGCGTTATGCTGACTCTCAATCCCCACAGGGAATCGCAAAACGCCAACGGGAGGATGATCAGGCGCAGCGCTGGTTGAATGATTTTAAACGGTATTTACAACAGACTGAACCTGAGCAGCCTGCCAAAACAAACACATGTTTAATTTACCTGTTAAATCAGTCTGTCAGCTCAAAGAAATTGACCCTTGTGGTGCAGAAGGCCAGACGCAATAAAAATGGCTCGATTGCCGGTGAAAGTGATTATACGCAATATGAAAATATCACCAGAAAGCATCTGACTTTACCGGAACAAAAACGACAATTATTTAACCAGATTTATTATTACGCCAAAATAAACAGCGACGAGCGTTTTTATCAAAGCAATCTTGATATCTCCGGAATTTCATTGGAGCACTTTAAATCTTTTATTCAAAGTGGCGATGTGTACTGGCAAAAAAAGAGCCATGCTGCACTTCAATGGTCAGAACAAGGCTATCACATCGAACTGATCTGGCAACAAGGTGTAAACAAACAGACAGAGCATTTAAACATTGAATTGGTCAATGGTGATATTCGACTCGATTTAAAATCAAATCCTCATATTCATATTCTCGCGAGCCATCCACCATGTTATGTGGATATTCAACAGAACACGGTGGGCCAGTTATATGGTGAATATACGGCAAATCTTCTGTACCATTTTTTACAGATGCCTGATCTTCCAGCTAAGCTCTTGCCAGAGTTTGAGAAACTGACTCATCAATATTCAGAGGTGAAAAAAATGCCTCAGCCCGAGTCTATTCAGCATATTGATGTCCTTGAGGGAAGTCCCCAGCCAATTTTACGCTTCGGTGTTTTAAATAAATTTGATTGGAAATGGGAAGAGTCTGTTTGTGCTGAAATTGAATTCTCCTATGCAGGCGGGCGAATTAAAGCAGGTACATCAGGTGACAGTTTTATTGGTGAACAGCATGGCAAAATGGTGCGACAGCTTCGGGACTTAGTTCAGGAACAACAGTCAATCCAGCGTTTACAGCTATTGGTCGAATCACTGAAGTGGGTGAAAGATCTTAGTTATGACCAGCAATTAAAACTGGATAAACAACGTCTTGATTCTATGGTTTTTGCTTTCTATGGAGACTGGATCAAACAGCTGATGCCCATCAATCAAATTGAGTTGATGGGCTGGCAGATAGAGCATCTGGAAAACAGCCCCTTTAACCTGCAATATGTTGAAAATTTAAATATTTCCATCACTGAATCTGAAAGCCAGCAGGACTGGTTCGATATCGGGGCGACGGTTCAGGACAGTGCAGGCAATTGTTATGATTTGCTCGATGCAATCGTAGCTTTGGTGAAAGAATATCCTGATTTACTTGATCCGCGGACTTTTAGTTATCTGAATGACAGCCAAATTTTCACCCTGAAAACTGCAGTGGATCAACCTGATTTGGCTCTATCCGCCAGGGACATTAAGCCGGTATTGTTGCATCTACAGAGCATTTTACAGCAAGAAGAGCGCAGTATCGATCGCTATGATGCGAGTCAACTATTAGAATTACAGCATAATCTTGGGATGACATGGCAGGTCAGTGACCAGCTGCAGCAATTTGTACAGAAATTCAAACAAGGCTATCAGCAACAACTGCCGACACCACAAGGTTTTCAGGGGGAATTGCGCCCATATCAGCAGCAGGGCTTAGGCTGGTTACAGTTTTTAAGGGAAACCCAGCATGGCGGGATTCTGGCAGATGATATGGGCTTGGGCAAAACAGCACAAACTTTAGCGCATTTACTCATGGAAAAGCAGGCTGGTCATTTGCAGGACAGCCCCGCCTTAATTGTTGCACCCACATCGCTGATGCATAACTGGTTCAAAGAAGCGGAAAAATTTACCCCTGAGCTCAAGGTACTGCTGCTACAGGGCCCCGACCGCCATCAGTATTTTGAGCAGATTTCACAATATGACATTGTGTTAACCACCTATCCGCTCTTGGCGAGAGATGAAGAGCAACTGAAGCAATATGAATATCATCAACTCATTTTGGATGAAGCGCAGAATATCAAAAATCCGCGTGCCAAAGCTGCACAGGTGGTACGGCAATTAAAAGCACGACATCGCCTATGTCTAACCGGTACACCTATGGAAAATCATTTGGGTGAGCTGTGGGCACTATTTTATTTTCTGATGCCAGGATTCTTATATTCACAAGAAATCTTTAATAAAAAATACCGCTATCCGATTGAAAAACGCGGTGATCAGCAGTTAAGGCAAAAGTTGGTAAACCGCATTAAACCCTTTATTTTACGTCGCTTGAAAACTGACGTTGCCAAGGAATTGCCAGAAAAAACCACGATTGAAGTCAATATTGATATGAATGAACAGCAATCCAAGCTATACGAGGCTGTTCGTGCCACGATGCAAGCCAGCATTCAGAAAATTGTGGCAGAAAAAGGCTTTAAACGTAGTCAAATCCAAATTTTAGATGCCTTACTGAAGCTACGTCAGGTGTGCTGCCATCCTAGCTTACTGAAACTGGATTCAGTTAAAACCGGGCAGGCTCACTCAGCCAAACTTGAACAGTTGATCGATATGGTCGTTCCAATGGTAGAAGAGGGGCGAAAAATTCTTATCTTCTCTCAGTTTACCTCAATGCTGGAATTGATTGAGCAGCAACTCCATCACGCAGAAATTGGCTATGTCAAACTGACTGGGCAGACCAAAAAGCGAGATGAAGTCATTACCGCATTTCAGTCTGGACAAGTGCCGGTGTTTTTAATCAGTCTGAAAGCAGGAGGGGTCGGTCTGAATTTAACCGCCGCAGATACAGTCATTCACTATGATCCATGGTGGAACCCTGCTGCTGAGGATCAAGCTTCAGATCGTGCATGGCGAATTGGACAGGACAAGCCGGTATTTGTGTACAAGCTGATTACCAATCAAAGCATAGAAGAAAAAATTCTTGCCTTACAGCAAAATAAAGCAGAACTGGCACAGTCTATTCTAAGTACCGATCATGAGGGCGAAGCAAAACTGACGGAAAATGATGTGATGAACTTGTTTGAGAAATTTTAGTTTGGTTACTGGTTGCCCTAATCATCTGTAAGTATCTGAAAGTCTGGATGCAATTTTTTCCAATGTACTCTTAATTTTTCTTTATGAGCGGAAATCATAGGTAAGTCTAGTAATAGCGCTGGCCATAATGATCGAGCATTATCCATAATATCGTGAAGTTGCTTCTCGATGATACGCCATGGAACGCCGACTTTTTCTGCCCATTGCTTAAAATGCTTCATCTCAGCTAGATACCAATCTTTATTTTTGGCAAGATTTAATGCGAAATGATGCTCATTTTCAATATATACACTAGTCATTAATATATCGTATGCGGGAGATAATCTGGGTGCACTTTTATCATGATAAATCATACTCCAGTTTTTTAAGTGTGCATCTCCATTGGCGAGTAAAATATTGACGAGTAAACGGCTGGCAAATTGCTGAATATCAATAATTTTGTTATCTGAAAATTGATAAATGATCTTTCCTATCTGCTCATAATTTGTGGTGCTGTATTTCTGATGTGGATATGCGCCGAAGATCTGAGCAAAATCTTCGATGTGAATAAGCTCTGTAGTATCAGCAGTACTCTGTCTATCAAATCTTTTGATTGCGAAAGCATATTGCTCTTGGGGTAAATTTAATGGTGGAAGGTCTTGTAAAAGGGCCATATCCACCAAGCGAATCTCAGGGACATCTATTCCGACCGTTTTGGCAAGGGTCATCATAGAATATTCATTTAGCGGAACAAAAGCATGTCTGGAAGAAGGAGTTTTGATAATCCAGTCCCCGAGTAGAGTCGTTTCCGTTGCCTGTGCTAGTGTAAAACGCCCATCTTTGGCTTTCATGGAAAACTTCATTTGGACGCCGGCCAAGGAAAACTTATTATCTGTTCGAATCTCTTGCTTTAAAATCTGATCTGGATTCGAGATCTGCAGTTTGAATTTTATTTCATCTGGAATTTCTTCTGGATCTAATGGGGTCGCAATGAGTGCTCCAGGTAAGTCATGACCTAAAGCTGCCAATAACTGAAATTCATTGTCTATATGTACTTTGAGGCTTTGTGCAATTAGTTCGCGTAATGCGCCTTCTGGTAGCAAGTTTGATAGCAAGGGGTGTAAGCGCTGATGTGTAACATAGGTCTTTTCTAAAATCTTATCTGCTTGAGGATACAAGGGGGAAGTAAGCAGGCTCAAGGTCGGGCGTCGCTGATCAAATCGGAAAGAATCCGTAAAAACCAGAATATTTTTTCCGCTCTGAAATCCTGCCAAGTATCCAACGACAGCGTGATGTAATGTTAATTTCAGGACGGCAACAGTATTCATGGTTCCTCTCCTCCGAGAAGACCCTTCCATGGGTTAGTCATTAAGTCATCCTGATCTTCAATAGTGACTTTAATTTCATCATTCAATAATTGTCTGATCAAATGAACCTTATCATCAGGGATGAGCATCAGTTGAGCATTTAATCCTGCCGCTATAATTTCTAAGGTCTCTAATCGAGGGTTGCCCTGACTTTCCAGTTTTTGGTACTGCTGTCTTGAAATGCCTGTACGGGATTGCATATCAACTTGCTTTAAGCCCAATTGGGTTCGTCTTTTTTTGATTTGCTGAAGTAAAGACTTATTCATTGTAGATACATTTATTGCTTTTAGGTCCTTTAAGAAACATATTAGTTTCTTTTTTTTTGAAAAGCAATTTATGACTTTATCATTTCGATCTGTAAAAGCCCTAGCTACGTAGTGATCTGAAATCACTCTGAAAATACAGTTAAAATACGCGGTTCAATTTAGCTTAATCTCCTTACGGAATTGGCAGCCAGATCTGAACTGTCGGCAACTCTCTGGCAAAATTTCCTGGCAGCCCTGCATTTAACTGCCTAGCGCAATCTGATAATAAATAATAACAAACCCGCCGTGCAGTTAGCATACAGTAAGTAAAGGAATGGTTGACTGTGATCATAAAAATAGCATATCAAGCCGGAGGGAAACTAGATGGCTAAGTATAGTAATATCAATAGTTTTAATACTTTAGAAACATTAACCGTCGGTTCAGAACACTATCAGATTTTCAACCTGTCTAAATTGCAAGTGCAGTTGGGCGACCTGTCCCGGCTCCCCAAATCTTTAAAAGTCTTGCTAGAAAATTTACTACGTTTTGAAGATCAGCTCACGGTGAAAACCGAGCATATTCATGCATTGGCAGGGTGGCTAAACAACCGAACCTCAGAACAGGAAATCCAGTATCGTCCGGCACGGGTGCTGATGCAGGATTTTACCGGTGTTCCCGCAGTGGTTGATCTTGCCGCGATGCGTGCCGCAGTGGCCAAAGCCGGTGGTGACCCGGAAAAAATTAATCCGCTGTCACCGGTGGATTTAGTCATCGATCATTCGGTTATGGTCGATTACTTTGCCAGCCCGCAAGCTTTTGAGCAGAATGTCGCAATTGAGATGCAACGCAATGGCGAGCGCTACCAGTTTCTACGTTGGGGGCAGGCTGCGCTCAATCAGTTTCGCGTGGTGCCGCCAGGAACCGGGATTTGCCATCAGGTCAATCTGGAATATCTAGCACAAGTGGTCTGGAGTAATGAGGTCGATGGTCAGCGCTTTGCCTTTCCTGATGCCTTGGTCGGTACCGATTCACATACTACCATGATCAATGGCTTAGGCGTGTTAGGCTGGGGGGGTAGGCGGTATCGAGGCGGAAGCGGCCATGCTGGGCCAACCGATCTCCATGCTGATTCCGGAAGTGATCGGCTTTAAGCTCATCGGTAAACTTAAAGAAGGTATTACAGCAACTGATCTGGTGCTGACCATTACCCAGATGCTGCGTCAAAAAGGTGTAGTTGGAAAATTTGTCGAATTTTATGGCGATGGTCTGGCCGACTTACCCTTGGCTGACCGTGCCACTATTGCCAATATGGCACCTGAATATGGCGCTACCTGTGGCTTTTTCCCGGTTGATGAGGTGACGCTTTCCTATTTACGTTTAACTGGACGTCAGCCGGAAAGAATTGCCTTGGTAGAGGCCTATAGCAAGTTGCAAGGATTATGGCGCAATCCGGGGGATGAACCCGTCTTTACCGACACTCTGGCTTTAGATATGTCGACGGTAGAAGCCAGTCTGGCGGGTCCGAAACGCCCGCAGGATCGTGTACTCTTGTCACAAGTGCCAAAAACCTTTCATGCCTTCATGGATTTGACCTTAAAACCGGTCAAGGAAGAAAAAGAGCGTCTGGAAAATGAAGGAGGGGGAGGTACAGCGGTTGAAGCGAAACAGGCCAACCTGCCCCATGAAAATGCTTTTTGTGTAATTGATGGTACAAAATATCCGTTGCAGCATGGTGATGTAGTGATTTCAGCGATTACCTCCTGTACCAATACCTCGAATCCCAGTGTCATGTTGGCAGCAGGGCTATTGGCCAAAAAGGCAATCGAAAAAGGTTTACAGCGGAAACCCTGGGTGAAAAGTTCACTGGCTCCAGGTTCCAAAGTGGTCAGCGATTATCTGCATGCAGCAGGGTTGACGCCTTATTTGAATCAGCTGGGTTATAACCTGGTGGGTTATGGTTGTACCACCTGTATTGGTAATTCGGGACCTTTACCTGAAGTAATTGAAGAAGCTGTGCAATGTTTTGATTTGAATGTAGCTTCAGTGCTCTCCGGAAACCGTAACTTTGAAGGACGGGTGCATCCTCTGGTGAAAACCAACTGGCTCGCCTCGCCACCCTTGGTAGTTGCCTATGGTCTGGTCGGGAATATTCGAACTGATCTCACGACTGAACCGATAGGTGAGGGCTTTGATGGCCAGGCGGTTTATTTAAAAGATATCTGGCCGACACAGACGGAAATCGATGCCGCACTGCAAAATGTGAATACCGAGATGTTCCATAAAGAATATGCGGAAGTTTTTGAAGGCGATGCCAAGTGGAAAGCGATCCAGATTCCCCAAAGTCAAACCTATGCTTGGGATGAACAATCCACCTATATCCGGCATCCTCCCTTTTTTGCAGAAATTGATCAGCCGCTACAACCAATTCAGCAGATCAGCCAGGCACGGATTTTGGCGGTATTAGGTGATTCAGTCACGACGGACCATATTTCCCCGGCGGGCAATATCAAACAAGATAGTCCGGCCGGACGATATTTGCAGCAACAGGGTGTTGATGTAAAAGACTTTAACTCTTACGGATCCCGTCGTGGTAACCATGAAGTGATGATGCGAGGTACCTTTGCCAATATCCGCATTAAAAACGAAATACTGGGTGGCGAGGAGGGTGGCAATACCCTGCATATTCCAAGTGCAGAAAAACTCTCGATTTATGATGCGGCAATGCGCTATCAGGCAGAACAAACCCCACTCGTGATTATTGCCGGGAAAGAATATGGTACCGGTTCTTCACGTGACTGGGCGGCTAAGGGCACCAACCTGTTGGGGGTGAAAGCGGTGATTGCTGAAAGTTTTGAGCGGATTCACCGTTCCAATCTGGTCGGCATGGGGGTGTTACCTTTACAGTTTGTGGAAAGTCAGAACCGGCAGATATTGAACCTGACCGGACATGAAACCCTATCAATTTCAGGCTTGTCGGATGATATTCATCCGCATCAAATGCTGGATGTAGAGGTGCAACATAGCGATGGTACGTGTAGTCATTTTCAAGTGTTGTGTCGTATTGATACCTTGAATGAGGTGGAATACTTTAAGGCCGGTGGGATCTTGCACTATGTCTTGCGCAATTTGCTCACTTCCTAAATTGAATGATGAAAACCCGATACCTACCACAATGCCGGTCAGTTAAGAATTGAAAAACTAAAATTATGCTCAATAAGACATAAATTTAGATCAATTTAAATTCAAATATAAGGAAATTTAGATTTATTTTTAATCCAAATTTCCTTAACTGACTGGCATTAATCTTTTGATGGGCCTTTTCATAATCTAATGGATAGCGCTGACCATTGGAACTATGCCTATATTATTAGGCGTAGATATCAAATGTGAATATAGATCTAATAGAATTTTTTATTGAATCGAATAACAAAGGAAGAAGAATTCTTAAAAACTATAATAAAATCAACATAAAAAAAGCCCCCATCTTTCGATGAGGGCTTTTTGAATCTGGAGCGGGAAAGGAGACTCGAACTCCCGACCCCAACCTTGGCAAGGTTATGCTCTACCAACTGAGCTATTCCCGCGGAGTCTATAAAGTTTTTTAAGTGAAAAAACTAAATGAAAAAATTTTGAGCGGGAAAGGAGACTCGAACTCCCGACCCCAACCTTGGCAAGGTTATGCTCTACCAACTGAGCTATTCCCGCATGCCGTGTATAATACATTATGCAAAAATAGGGTCAATAACTTTGTGAAAAAACTTATGTCGATTGCATAAAATAAAACCATTTTGCTTAAATTTGTTGCTTTTATAAACAAAATTGAGATTTAAAAAGAAATTTTTATCTTGAAATGCAGGAATGATAGGGTAGACAGACACGAAGATTGAGTCGGAACACGCTATACTGAAGCCAGAGATTGAGCTATTTCGGAGTATCTTGATGAATTTAGAACAACAGTTGATTCAACGCCTGCAAGAGTTATCACCAGTTCATTTAGAAGTGGTGAACGAATCATCCGGTCATGGCGGCTATTTCCCGGGTAAAGAGTCGCATTTTAAAGTGATTGTGGTGAGTGACATTTTCCAAGGCTTGCGTTTGGTGCAACGTCATCAAAAAATTTATGCAGCAGCAGGGGACTTGCTTGCACCAAGCCGTATTCATGCCCTGGCGATTCATGCTTTTGTGCCATCAGAATGGCAAGGACAAGATACCTCAAGTCCTGAATGTGCACATGCGCCAAAAGCTGAATCATAAGGAAGATTAAACAATGGATATGCAGCTGACGGTAAAAATTGTGCATATGATTGCGGTGACTTTATTGATTGGGGCAATCCTTGCACGTGCTTTTACTTTATTTGTTGGAGTCAACGGCAATCAGCCCAATTCGGTGGCACGAAAATTTTTGGTCGCCTGGCAGCATCTTGCCATGACCATTATTGTTTTGACCGGGCTAACTTCATTAGTGATCAAGAATTTTGAAGTACAACCATGGTTTTATGCCAAAATCATCCTGTTTCTGGTGCTGTTTTCTTCCTTGATCAAAGCCTATAAAAAAGATGACCGTATTTTACTGATCCAGCGTCGCGCAGGTTTAATGATTGCAGTGGCTGCACTGATCGCCATTATCGGATTAGTCATCATCAAGCCGAATTTTGGCTAATTGTTAGACATGATTGTTCTAGATGTAAGATGTGTAGGATAAACTGCAATTCATAGATAACTATAAATGATAGGGGGCTTCCAATGCTGGTACGTGTGGTTTTTAATCAAAAAGGTGGGGTCGGTAAGTCCAGTATTGCCGTCAATCTGGCTGCAATTAGCGCACATCAGGGGTTGAAAACCTTGCTGATTGATCTCGACCCTCAAGCCAATTCTAGTCAATATCTATTGGGGGATGATGCGACCTATACGGTGGATAAACCGGCGCTGGAACCCAATATTGAAAATTATTTTCAGGAAGTGTTGGGGGCAACCCAAAGTAAAGGACTTTTAGGCAATGCCATTGGTTCCATTTTAAAGAACCGTGATAAAGGTCTGGAGCGTTACGTGCACCAATCACCTTTTAAAAATCTGGATGTGATTCCTGCAAGTCCTACTTTGGGTGCACTGGCACATGCCTTGGAGTCGAAACACAAGATTTATAAATTGCGTGATGCCTTGCAGCAACTTCAAGGACAGTATGACCGGGTGTATATCGATACACCGCCGGCTTTTAACTTCTTTACCTTATCGGCGCTGATTGCAGCCAGTCGCGTGCTGATTCCTTTTGATTGCGACGTATTTTCCAAACGCGCTTTGCAGACCCTGATTGAAAATGTCATTGAAACTCAAGATGACCATAATGAACGTCTGGAAATTGAAGGAATTGTGGTGAATCAATTTCAGGCACAGGCCAAATTACCGCGTGAAGTGGTACAACAATTAAAAGATGAAAGTCTGCCTGTATTAGACAGCATGCTGCCACCGTCGATTTTAATGAAGGAATCGCATCTTAAAAATCAGCCTTTGATTCATTTGGCGACTGATCATAAATTGACGCAAGCCTATCAATCGTTGTTCAATGAAATTGAGCATATATAAGTATTGAGATTTCTCATGAAAACGATTTATCTAAGCCTTCTTTTGGGAAGTACGGTTTTATTGGCGGCATGTGCAACGACGGTGAAACCGAGTTATGTTTCTCCGACCCAGTATCAAGCACTCAATTGCCAGCAGTTGCAAAGTGAATATAACCGTATTCAGCAATATATCGACAATGGTGTGCAAGCACCAAAACGCACTGGCGTCGGTGTGGGTGTCGGTGTGGGCGGCGGTTGGGGCAGTCATGGCGGTTGGGGAATTGGCCCGAGTGTTTCGGTAAATATGGGACAATCTTCAAATAGCAAAAACACTGAACTGGCACGCCTATTGGGTGAACAGGAAGCTGTGGTTCAGGCGGCAAAATTCAAAAACTGCCCAATTATTGTTCGTAATAAAGTTCAATAATTCATCAATTTATCCCGCTGTTGAGGTGCTGTACCTGACAGCAGGGTGATAAAATATTAGCAAAATGTTTCAATGTAAATATTATTAATATCAATTGGTTGTTGTTTTTTGATGGAATCTTTAAACGCATCAGGTGATGTTTTTTTATCGAGAAATACTTGTCATTTTTTATCGGTTTCATATATGGTGTGCCCCATCAGGATGGTGATATCAGGTATGTATGATCGAGAGTTGGCTTTTTGTATTGGCAGTGATTGCGGTATTGATGATTCCGGGTCCAACCAATGCATTACTTGCAAGCTCGGCTTATCAACAAGGCATTGCTAAAACCAGTCTGTTTATTCCGGCAAAAATGCTTGGCTATTTTTATGCCATTAATTTGTGGGCATTACTTATTCATTTGTGTGATCCAGTATGGCCGAACTTTATTCATATCCTGCATTTTTGTAGCGCCATTTATGTGAGTTGGATGGCTTTTCATTTGTGGAAAGCGTCAGATTTGGAAAAGCATAATCAACGTCATCCTTCGATCCGACCTCGACAACTGTTTTTTTCTACCTTCAAAAATCCTAAAGCCTTATTATTTGCTGCCGGTGTTTTACCGCTTGAAACCTGGAACAATCCCACCAATTTTATTTTGGTATTTGCAATGTTCAGTCTGGTCCTGTTACCTACGGTGGTGTTCTGGATGTTTTTTGGGCGGGCCATTCTGGCGGGTCAGTCCAGACAAATAAAAGCCGATCTGTTATATAAAGGATCGGCCATGTTGCTGATTATGTGTATGTTACCCGTTGTGATTCGCTTCTTTTAATGCGCCTTTTTGAGTTTCTGGCGAATAAAACCAATAATGCCCGGCAAGACACTAATAATAATGATGCCAAAAATCAGATGGGTAAAATTGTCTTTAACAATCGGCATATTGCCAAACAAGTAGCCTAAAATTACAAAAGAACCAACCCAGCAAATGGCACCAATGACATTAAAGCTCAGGAAATATTTATAATTCATGTGACCTGCACCGGCGACAAAAGGGGCAAAAGTACGGGCGAAAGGAATAAAACGGGCAAAAATAATGGTTTTTCCACCATGTTTTTCAAAGAATTTTTGCGTATAGGTTAAATGCTTTTTATTAATGAAACGTGATTCAATTTCAAAGACACGCGGCCCAATAAATTTACCAATATGATAATTCAGCGTGTCGCCCAATACTGCGGCAGTAAACAGCAAGATGACCAGAATATAAGGATTCATTGCGCCTGTGGATGCTGCTAAGGCTCCTGCTGCAAACAGCAGGCTGTCACCCGGCAGAAACGGCATCACCACCAAACCGGTTTCTACAAAAATAATCAAGAAAAGAATGGCATAAATCCACACGCCGTAATCGGTGATAAATTCAAGCAGATGGGCATCAACGTGTAAGATAAA
Organism: Acinetobacter sp. YH01018; assembly: GCF_013420295.1. NCBI lineage: Bacteria > Pseudomonadati > Pseudomonadota > Gammaproteobacteria > Moraxellales > Moraxellaceae > Acinetobacter > Acinetobacter sp. YH01018. The sequence continues at coordinate 60,899 of NZ_VOYL01000013.1, read as the reverse complement.
ATCAAGCAGTTCCATGGCGCTACAGACAGCAAAAATGTGCTGAAATCCTAGCAGTCTGGGGCATGAAAGTCAGTACCAAAAAGAAAATTAATTGCATTTTCATCCTTCCCTTTTTTCACAATGATTTATCTTACAAATTATTTATTGACCCCGATAAAAACAGGCTTAGGATGAAGAGGTCATTAAAACAAAAATCAAAAGGTGACCTCATGTTTAATCCGAATATTTTTATAAAAAATCTGCTGCAAGGTCTGCAAACCGATGCCTTTATCGCTTTGGTTGCACGTGTATTGATAGCCTATATTTTTCTGATGTCTGGCTGGATGAAAATCAATGCTTATACTGCAACGACCGGGTATATGGAATCTAAAGGTGTCCCGGGCAGTCTGCTGCCTTTGAGTATCCTGGTCGTCGCTGGCGGTGGTCTGGCCTTGTTCTTTGGTTTCCAGGCCCGCCTGGCTGCCTTGGGCTTAGCCATTTTTACCTTTATTTGCGGCTTTATTTTCCACGGCATCGGGACTCCGGATGATGCCATTCACCTGATGAAAAATATTGCCATGACTGGTGGACTATTGTTCTTGATGTTGCATGGTGCAGGTAAATTCAGTGTAGATGACATGCTAGAGAGATCATCACCAGAATTGAGGAAAATAGAAGGTTGATTCTAGCTTTTACAGGCCTTTTTGTAATTACATAAAACCTGTGCACAGTACATAAAAGCTGCGTACAAATTGCCAGGATTTTGCTTCAATAAAGTTTGATGAAGCTACCAAAGTGGAGTCAGCCATGAAGCAAATGTTATGGGTAATTTTTATCTCTGGTGTAATGTTTTCTACAGCATCCTGGGCGGGTAAAAGTGATCAGATGATCGTGAATGAAGCTGCCCAAAATGCGGTAACGGTTGTAGAAGCAAAACAACTGGCAGATGAAACTGCAGTGACCTTGTCTGGAGTCATTGTCAAACGAATACGGGGCGATCATTTTGAGCTCAAAGATGGTTCCGGTTCAATTGACATTGATGTAGATGATGATTTTTGGAAACCGATGGGCTTAAAGGCCGGTGATCAGGTGAAAGTGATGGGTGAAGTGGATGCCCAAAGTGATCAATCCACCAACATCGATGTCGTTAAAATAGAAAAACTGGTAAATCCAAAGGATAAATGGCTTTGGTATAATCAGAACTAAGCTGCAAGATTTGACTTAATCACCAAAGTCCTAGAGAGCATACGACAAGGTCTAGACAGATGAAGCAGGTTGATATCCATCATGATGAAATTGAAGGATATCTAAATCGTGAAAATAGAAAAATGGCAATATAAATAAGGCATCCGGACGGGTGCCTTATTGTGCCAGAAATATAATGTAATCAACGAATTGAAAGCCTTGTGCGAATAGTGTGCTTAATGCGCCGAAAAATGATAGAATGCAGCGCTTATTTCGTTTGCCTTGCATAGTTGTTTGTCATGACTACCAATACTCAAATCACTGAAGACCGCATCCTGATTCTGGATTTCGGTTCTCAATACAGTCAGCTTATTGCACGTCGTGTACGTGAAGCTGGTGTATATTCTGAAATGTATGCCTATGACATGTCTGAAGAAGACATTCGCGCATTTAAACCAAACGGTATCATCTTGTCGGGTGGTCCGGAAAGTGTTCATGAAGAAGGTAGTCCACGTGCGCCTGAAGTTGTATTCAACCTGGGCGTACCTGTATTGGGTATTTGCTACGGCTTGCAAACCATGTCCGAACAGCTTGGCGGTAAAGTAGAGCCAGGTACCGTGCATGAATTTGGTTATGCTGCGGTAGACGTTTTAGTGCGTGACCAGCTTCTGGGTGATTTAGACGATGGTGAAAACAAACTCAATGTTTGGATGAGCCATGGCGATAAAGTCAGTGCAATTCCTGAAGGTTTCCAGGTGACTGCCAGTACACCAAGCTGTCCATTTGCAGCGGTAAGCGATGAAAAACGTCGTTTCTACGGTGTCCAGTTCCACCCGGAAGTGACCCATACTGCAAAAGGTGCCGAGTTATTGTCTAACTTTGTCCACAGCATTTGTGGTTGCCGTAATCTTTGGAACTCGGAAAACATTATCGACCTGCGTGTTGAACAGTTACGTGAACAGATTGGCGATCAAAAAGTATTGCTTGGTCTTTCAGGTGGCGTAGATTCATCTGTAGTTGCTGCGCTTCTTCATAAAGCCATTGGCGATCAATTGACTTGCGTATTCGTAGATAATGGCTTGCTTCGTTTGAACGAAGGCGAGCAAGTGATGGATATGTTTGCGAAAAACATGGGTATCCGTGTAATTCGTGCCGATGCTGAAAACCGTTTCTTGTCCGCTCTCGCAGGTGAAGTTGACCCTGAGAAAAAACGTAAAATCATTGGTCGTGAATTCATTGAAGTGTTTGCTGAAGAAGCACGTAAACTTGATGGCGTAAATTTCCTTGCACAAGGTACGATTTACCCGGACGTGATTGAATCTGCTGCAACTAAAAACGGTAAGGCACACGTAATTAAATCACACCACAATGTGGGCGGTTTACCAGAAGATTTAGCCTTTGAACTGGTTGAGCCAATCCGTGACCTGTTTAAAGATGAAGTACGCCGTTTAGGTACCACTTTAGGTTTGCCACACGAAATGCTTTATCGTCATCCATTCCCGGGTCCAGGTTTGGGCGTGCGTATTTTGGGTGAAGTGAAAAAAGAATATGCCGACATTCTTCGTCTGGCTGATGACATCTTCATGCAAGAACTTCGTGCCAGCGGTTGGTATGACAAAACTGCTCAAGCCTTCGCTGTATTCCAACCAGTTAAATCTGTTGGTGTAGTGGGCGATGGCCGTCGTTATGCATGGGTGATTGCACTTCGTGCCGTTGAAACTGTGGACTTTATGACTGCACGTTTTGCTCATCTTCCATATGAATTGGTTGATAAAATTTCGACTCGTATCATGAACGAAATTAAAGATGTTTCACGTGTAGTTTATGACGTGTCATCTAAGCCGCCAGCGACAATTGAATGGGAGTAACTTTCAGCATAGCTGAAAGTCTTGCGAGGTGACAAAGCAGTGCTTTGTTATTTCACCTCTCAGGGTTTCAGGAAGCACTGCTTCCTGCCTAAATTACGCCATGAGCAAAATTAAAAGCATTGCTTTGAATTTTGTGCAAGATGCGCGCGGCAGTTTAGGAATCTAGAATTATTCAAATAAAAAAAGAGCGCTTAGGCGCTCTTTTTTTATATTTTAAAAAATTAATCTTTGAAGAATAGGAATAAATATTTTGAGCCACTAAATTCGGCTTGAGTATGCAAGTCGAGCGGAGTTTTCATATTTATAAAATAGACCAAGACCGTTTCGATGAGGATAATTTCTAATTATTCATGGGTATAAATCGCTACCTGATTGCGTCCATTTTTCTTGGCTTGGTAGAGTGCAATATCGGCATTTTTAATCAGCAGGTTTAAATCACTTTGATTTGGCTGCAGTTGAGATACCCCAATCGACACACTGAAATTAAAAAAGCACTTATCTTTAACACAAATTTGATGGCTTTCAATTTTTCGGCATAAGCGGTTGGCAATATTCATCGCATCTTCCAGTGTGGTATCGGGTAGCAAAGCAATAAATTCTTCCCCCCCAAAACGGGCCAGTACATCGCTATGACGCATTTCCCGGCGAGTAATATCAGCCAGTACCCGCAGCACTTCATCTCCCACATCATGGCCATAGGTATCATTAATATTCTTAAAAAAGTCGATATCAAACATCAATAGACAGGTTAAATTATATTTGGGCCATTGCTGTATGCTCTGTTCGGCCAGTTGTAAAAATTGTCGGCGGTTATATAGCTGGGTCAGTTCATCCGTATGCGCCATTTCAGTTAAGGTGTAATAGTTCCAGTCATTGAGTAACACCCGCAAAAAATTACGTTTTGAATTTAATGTGTTATTCCAGCTGATATACATGCTGAGCAATAAAACCGGCGCGTAAATGAGTGAAAATAAAATCAGTTCCTGGACGCTGACCAACCTGAATACGCCATTAAAAATCACCGCACTAATCAGCAGGGAACTAAAAATGGAATTACGAAAAGATACCTGTATGCATAAATTGCCCAATAAAATAAAAATGATGCTGGCGTAGAGATACGTATTCACAACGGGACTATGTGATAAATACAGCAGTTCAAGCCATATTGCTGCTGCAGCTGCAACAGAGGCTGGCAGCAGGCTATCCAGAATTTTAATATTCTTGCAGTAGCGGAAAGCCAGCCAGTTGACCGACAGTGCCAAGATGACAAGACTGAGCCGTGCAATACCAGACAGCATGCCAATGTCCGGTAATAAAACCCAATCGACAAAGAAATAGCTTAAAAAAGTCAGCTGACCAATAAAATTGACGCATTTTAAAAACTGTCGTTGGTGCTTATTTTGATAATCCAGATAGTATTGTTGAAATTGTTCCGGAATACGGGTGCTAGGATGTTCTAGTTGGTGTTCTATCTGTTTTTGATTGGCGAGCGTACACAGCTGCTTGGGTAAAATGGCAGTTCCGATATTTGAATATTTATCTTCATTGTTCCCGATATGATTATATTCTTGATTTTCAGAGTAATGAAAATTTTCCTGCTGTCCTTGGGACATGATTATCCTCTTCTATAGCAGATTGGTCAGGGAGAAATAGTATGCTGAGGAAAAATATCTGTATACAGAAGACTGGGTAAGTCATCGCTATAATTGTGACAAAAAATTTTTTTCCTATAAAATTCATATGAATAGGGTAAAAATAGTCAATCATTTATCGCGTTTAGGCCTTGTTTTATGAAGAAAATTTCAAAAATAATATTGGCCTGTCCATGGTATTCAGCGTATTAACTTTAACTATAGGCTGAATGATGAAGAGTCTATATGATTGATAACAATAGGTAGGACTTACAAGAACAGTCGTGTTCATGAAATTCAGGATAGTCATATGACCAATAGCAGCTATACAGAGCTTTCCAATTCGGACGATTGTGAAAAATACGTAAACCGCTTTATTCAGGAATTTCCTTTGCGTAGTGCGGAAATTGGACAGGGCACCGTGATTAAGCGCGCCTTGCCCAGTCGCCATAAGCGTTTAATTGGAGCCTGGTGCTTTCTGGATCATGCTGGTCCCGTGACTTTTCCTCAAGGTGATGGTCTGGATGTCGGACCACATCCGCATATTGGCTTGCAGACTTTTACCTGGATGATTGAAGGTACCATGATGCATACCGACAGCTTGGGTAGCAAACAGCTGATTCGTCCCAAACAGGTCAATTTAATGACCGCAGGATATGGCATTTCCCATACTGAAGTGGCACCGGAAACCGAAACCCATATGCACGCTGCGCAGCTCTGGATTGCCTTGCCGGATGACAAGATTAATATGGCGCCGCGTTTTGATCATTATCCGGAATTGCCTATGGTGGAAAAAGATCAGGTTGAATTTACCGTACTGGTAGGGGAGTTCTTGCAAACCCGGTCCCCGGTTGCAGTGCATAGCGAATTGCTGGGTGTGGATTTAACTGCACAGGAATCCACCACTACCAGAATTCCATTGAATCCGGAATTTGAATATGGCTTTATGGCGCTGGAGGGGGCTGCTGAAGTCAACGGTCATGAGCTGACAGACGACAACATGGTCGTGCTGGAACCAGGTATGACTGAAATTGAAATCCGGTTACATAAAGGCAGTCGAGTACTGCTATTGGGTGGCGAACCTTTCGAGTCACCAATATTACTGTGGTGGAACTTTGTCGGGCGGACTCAGGAAGAGCTGTGCCAAGCCCGTGACCACTGGATGAATCAGGATGACCGTTTTGGCACCATTCCTGACTATCCGGGACCTCGCCTGGAAGCACCTGCATTCCCCAATAAAATGCGATCCTCAAAATAACAATAAAATTCAGGATGTTTGAATATGGTCATTATTGCAAATGCAGAAGTACAGAGCCTGGATGAACCTTGGTCAGGCGAGGTGAAAAGTGGCAAACACCAGTTTATGACGGATAAACCTGAATCCTTGGGTGGGCAGGATCGGGGTCCTGCTCCTTATGATTTTATTTGTTCCGGTCTGGTTTCCTGTACCATGATGACCTTGCGCATGTATGCCAGTCACAAAGGTATGGAGCTCGGTCAATTTTCCGTAGAAGCCGATTTTAATAGCAATAAAGAAGGTAAAGAGTGGATTGAACGTCGTTTGTCTTTTGCCCAGCCATTATCGGATGAACTGAAACAAAAAATTTTAGACATTAGCAGTAAAACACCGGTCACCAAGACGCTGTTACGCAGTCTGGACATTAACACGGTTCTGCTTTAAATCCATGATCCGATAGCCATGACATTGTGTGCAAAGCAGAATGTCATTTTTCCAGCCGATCGGTCATGATCAAAATATAAAAATAGAGGTCAAAAAATAATGATTACACTGCACCATTTAGATCAATCGCGTTCTTTTCGAATTTTATGGGCTCTAGAAGAGCTGGCTCAAGATTATCAGGTCAAGTTTTATAAACGTTTACCAACATTTGCTGCACCGCCTGAATTAAAACTGGTTCATCCTTTGGCTAAAGCACCGATCTTGACTGATGAGGACCAGACGATTGTTGAATCGGCAGTGATTTTGCAGCATTTGCAAGAAAGTTATGATACAGCGCAGAAATTTAAACCGAAGGCTAAAAAAGATCAGCAACAATACCGTTACTGGATGCACTATGCCGAAGGCTCCTTAATGCCGTTATTGCTGATGCAACTGGTGATGAACAATGTACCGAAACGTGTACCCTGGCTGATTAAGCCAGTGGCACATAAAATTACTTCCGGCGTGAAGGCGGGATTTATTCATCCGCGTTTAAAAGATCATATTGCTTATCTGGAAGATTACTTGTCCAAGCATGAATATTTTGCTGGAACATTTTCTTTTGCCGATATTCAGATGTGGTTTCCACTCGATGCCATTCAATCCAGAACATCTGGTTCATATCCCAATATAACCAAATATCTGAAACGTCTTGAGGAACGGCCTGCTTTTCAGCGAGCCAGGTTTAAGGAACAAAGCCTAACTTAAAACAGGCAGGTCTAGCAGAGTTTGTACAAGCGTTCTTTAGGGAAAATGACTTTAAAAGTCGAGCCTTCATTCTCTTTGGATTCAATTTCCAGATGTGCGCCGTGTTGCATCAGCACATGTTTGACAATGGCCAGACCTAAGCCAGTGCCACCGGTTTGACGGCTACGCGCACTATCCACACGATAGAAACGTTCGGTTAAACGTGGCAAATGTTTGGGATCAATCCCGATGCCGGTATCTTGAACGGTAAAGATACCGTGTTCACCGTCATCATGCCAGCCCATGGTAATGGTTCCACCTTTAGGGGTGTATTTAATGGCATTGGTAATCAGGTTGCTAAAGGCACTGGCCAGCTCGGTCTCGGAACCGATCAGGTCGCAATGGCTGTCAATGTTGAGATTGAGCGCATGGTGATAGTCGACATTATAGGCTTGTGCGTCATCAAACAGCTGGTTCATCAGACTTGGCATTTCAATAATCTGGTTTTTCGCGATTTTTTTGTCATTTTCTAAACGCGACAATAGCAATAGATCATTCACCAAGGCATTCATTCGCTTGGTTTGCGCCTGCATCTGGTCGAAGGCACGTTTCCAGCGCGGGTTTAAATCTTCCTGATCGGTAAAGGTTTCAATATAACCGCTGAGTACGGTAAGCGGGGTACGTAATTCATGGGAAATATTGTCGACAAAGTCTGTGCGCATCTGTTCCAGATTATGCATGCGGGTCACGTCATAAGCCACCAGTAAGCGGCTTTCCCCACCAAAGCGGGTCATTTTGACTTGTACATAATGGTCTTCAAAGGCCGAAGATTTCATTTTCAGGCCATCGGGTGCTTCGTCAATATGGTTAAAATATTCAATAAAACTGGGCTGGCGCAGAATGGTTAAAATATTGCGACCGCGATCTAGCGGTTGAATACCCAGGAGTTTTTCTGCGGCCGGATTCCACCATTCAATCTGGTGCAGATCATCAATTAGTACCACCGCTTCAGCCAGCGCCACCAGTGAAGATTGCGCCCGATCAATCAGGCCGACCATTTCTGCCTGAACAATACGCTCCTGACGCTGCGAACGATAGACATTAAACAGCAAGGCTCCCCAGATGCCATTTAAACTGGGTGGCACATCATAAGGACGGTTGGAAATCCATTCATTGACCAGATACAGTGAACGCAATTGCAAGGCAAAAAACACCGTAAGGGCGATGAGAATAAAAATCCAGAAATACCCAATCCCTAAACCGATTAAACCTGCGATCAGCAATAAAAAGGCCAGCAGACGTAAATCTTGCTTGGCAAAAGTCCATAAACTGCTGTAACGAAACTGTTTATGTTCTCGCGCAAGTTCCGGGACGGGGTAGGGTTCATACATAAAATATAGTTGACCTAAATGACGACTAACCTAAAGCGACATCTGCACGGGTAGAAAAACGGTAACCTGTACCACGAACCGTTTGTACATAACGGTCTGCACCAAACGGTTCCAGCACTTTACGCAAACGACGGATATGTACGTCAATGGTACGATCTTCAATATATACGTTACCACCCCAGACCTGATCCAGCAATTGAGCACGGGTATAGGCACGTTCCGGATGCGTCATAAAAAAGGCCAATAAACGGTATTCTGTGGGTCCCATTTCTAAAATATTATGACCATGACTGACCCGCTGGCTGACAGGGTCGAGTACCAGACCATTAGCATCAATAGTTTTTTCACCGTTTAGGGCATTGGCACGGCGTAACACGGCCTTAATGCGGGAAACCAGTTCACGGGTGGAAAACGGTTTGGTCATATAGTCATCTGCACCGGCATCCAGACCTTGTACTTTATGGTCTTCTTCAGCGCGGGCAGTGAGCATGATCACGGGAATTTCTGATAGGGTTTCATCGCGTTTCAGACGGCGGCACAGATCTACACCGCTGACACCACCCGGTAACATCCAGTCGAGTAGAATAAGCACAGGGCGTTGATCCACAATCATTTGATGGGCCTGTTTGGCATCTTCAGCCTGTAGGCATTGGAAGCCCGCCATATCCAGCGAGGTATGGATCATTTCCCGGATCGGGAGCTCATCATCGACGATTAATATATAGTCATCTTTCACAGCGCAATACCCTATTTCACGTAAACGGTGGACCGTTTTATATTTATGACAGGCTTATTACAAAGATTAATTATGACAGTATCATTGCAGAATAGGTAGTTCGACTGAATTTAGCAAAAAAATTGTCACAATTTAAAATAAGATACAATCAAGAATTTAAAATAAATCAGTTAGATAAATATATTAAATTCAAGGTGTTGAGTATTTTTTGATAGTTTGGTGGCCAGGGCTGTGCCGGAATCATATTTTTTCTTTTTTCGAAAAAGTCTCAAGCAGTGATAAAAAAACGATACTGCAAGAAGACAGTACATCCTCTATGGAGAGCTTGAAACCACTGACCACCCAGCGGATGGCGATTTGCGTGACATAGCCATTTAAACCGGTCGAAATCATCGAAATTTCACGTTCAGAGCGGTTAATGTTCGGCATCATCAGCATCACAAAGGCATGAATCATACGGTCAAAACGTGACATGGTTTCATGGATGGTGGCCTGGTTATGCAGCTCCTGAACCAGCATGGCATCAATATAAATAATCCGTGCCATACCCGGATTGTCTTTCAAGGTGGTGAGCAGGGCGGTTAAACCGGCTTCGATCATTTTCCGCGGATCGGTCGAGGCCTGCATAATCGCCTGCGTGACATTGTGCTGTAACTGATCAATCAGCTTTAAAAAGATGGTCTGAAACAGTTCATCACTTTTCTTAAAGGATTCATAGAAATAGCGTTCAGTCAGTTTGGCTTCCGTACAAATATCTTTGACTGTGACTGCAAAAAAACCATGTGTACCATAGGCTTCAATTCCGGCTTCAATCAGTTTTTCTCGACGTGCCTGTTTACGTTCGCTTAAAGACATCCCTTTAAATTGACGTTCTTTGGTTTTTGCCGGTTTATTTTGATTTTCTTCGAAATTTTTGTGCTGTTCAGTCATAGATGTGGTGTGCCGAATGAAATCGAGGTTTTGCCTTATATTAACAATAATTTATCTTTAGACCTATGTTTAAAACAAAGCAGCAGCTTTTCCAGTACAGGGAGGAATAGACCATATATTATATTGACAATTGTTATTGTCAAAATTATATTGGATGGATGAACTGCAATCTTCCAGACAGAAAAACAATCGAAATGTTTAGATGGATGAGGCAGCAAGCTGAATAAGGATAGCTCATGAAAAATTTTAAAAATAAAGTCGCAGCCATTACTGGTGCAGGGTCGGGTATTGGGCAGCAATTGGCCGTACTTTTGGCCAAGCAAGGCTGCCATTTGTCTTTAAGTGATGTCAATGAACAGGGTTTGGTGAAAACAGTTGAACTGGTCAAAGACAGTCATGTCCGTGTGACGATAAAAAAAGTCAATGTGGCCAAACTGGAAGAAGTGCGCGCGTGGGCTGCTGAAACTGTTCAGGATCATGGTTCCGTCAACATGATTTTTAACAATGCCGGTGTGGCATTGGGCTCAACCGTGGAAGGGGCGAGTTACGAAGAACTGGAATGGATTGTGAATATTAATTTCTGGGGCGTGGTGTATGGCACCAAAGAGTTCTTGCCTTTAATCAAACAATCGGGTGAAGGGCATATCATCAATATTTCCAGCCTGTTTGGCCTAACCGCACAGCCGACCCAGTCTGCCTATAACGCGACCAAGTTTGCTGTGCGTGGTTTTACCGAATCCTTGCGGCAGGAACTGGATATTGAAAACTGCGGTGTTAGCGCGCTGTGTGTACATCCTGGCGGTATTCGGACCAATATTGCCAATGCAGCAAAAATGAATGACAGTATCCGGTCTTTAGGCATGCATCCGGAAAAATCAGCCAGGTCTTTTAATAAATTATTACGTTGTCCGCCTGAAGAAGCAGCCCGCCAAATTTTGGAAGCAGTGCAAAAAGACAAGCGCCGTCTGCTGATTGGCAACGACGCCAAAACCCTGGATTTAATCCAGCGTATTTTGCCGACCGGTTATCAGCGTGTCACAGCATTTGCCACCAAGTTAAGCAATAAAAACAAAAAATCGGCTTAAAAATACGGCTTTTAAAAAACCCGCAAATTGCGGGTTTTTTTATGTGCTGAAATGCAGCTTTTCAAATCCTCTCCAAAGTATGCTTTTTTAAGTTTTAACCCGTCAATTAAAGTGATAGGAGAGACTCAGAAATAATTTGATATCTAAAAATAAGAAATAAAAATAAAAAAACCAGCTGAATTTAAATAAGCAAGTGTTGGAATATCAACACACATATCGCGTTAAAACCAACATTTCTGGTTGGGATAATTGTAATAAATTTAATTAAAACAATAACTTAAAATGTTGGCATGCTTGTTGTAATAACAGGGAGGTGTAATGATAAGAAATTAGGTAAATCTCATGACAATTTTAAAAGATTTAAAGGCAAAACAATCGCGTGCTGCTCAAGTACGTTCTCAACTTGATTATCCGGTGATTGATACGGATATCCATACCAATGCCTATAGTCCGGCTCTGGAGGATTATATTGCGCAGTATGGGGGTTCACGTGTGGTCGATGTATTTCGTAGCCATTTAAAAAGTAATGGTTTAAACGCATTAGCGGCAGAGTGGTACAACGCCAGCCCGGAAGAACGTAAAAACCGTCGTCTATTCCGTCCGCCATTTTGGGCACTCCCTTCAGAAAATACTTATGACTTGGCAACGGTTGCCTTACCGGGCTTATTGTATGAGCGTCTGGAAGAACTCGGTACGGACTATGCTGTGCTCTATCCGAATCTGTCTTTATTTCCAATTAATTCATCCAATGATGACCTGCGTCTGTCCTTAACCCGTGCAATTAACCATTTCCATGCCGACATCTATAAGCCTTATGCCGACCGTCTGACGCCAGTGGCTGCGATTCCGCTGAATACGCCGCAAGAAGGGATTGAGGAACTCGAGTTTGCACAAAAGTTGGGATTAAAAGCTGCCCTGATTCCGGGTGCAGTACGTCGTCCAATTCAGGCTGTTGCAGAGAAATATCCTGAAGATACAGACCTGCGTCGTTATGCTTACTGGTTAGATTTCTTCGGTATTGACAGTGAATATGACTACGACCCGTTCTGGCAAAAGAGTGTGGATTTGGGGATTAACCTGTCGACGCACTCGGGCAGTCAAAGCTGGGTGGCACGTAATTCACCAAGCAATTATATGTTTAACCACATTAACCATTTTGCCGATGCCTCTGAAGCATTGGCCAAAGCCTTGTTTTTTGGCGGTGTCACTGAACGTATTCCACAGCTTCGTATTGCACTTTTGGAAGCAGGGGCTGCCTGGGGACAAAATGTGTTAACTCATCTGGTTGACCGTTTTGAAAAACGCGGTAATGAACATGTGCAACAGTACAACCCTGAGCGGCTAAACCGTGAATTGGCGCTAGAGCTCTATCGTCAATATGGACATACCTTGTACCAGGGTCGTGAACTGAATGAAGCTGAGATTATCGAGAGTTTATTTGGCGTGGCTTCAACTTCACGTTTCCAGACGCAAAATCCAGCTGAAATAAATGATTTTGCCTTGGCCAAAATACAAAACAAACAAGACATTTGGGATCGCTGGGTACCGAACTTCTATTTTGGCAATGAAGCAGACGATCGCACGATTGTCGGTGCATTGAATCCTAAAGGTAATCCATTTGGTCAGAAAATTAATGCGCTCTATTCATCAGATTCAGGCCATTGGGATGTGCCTGAATTAACTGAGCCGTTGGCAGAAACTTGGGATCTGGTTCAAGAAGGCGCGATTACGGCAGAAGACTTCAAGGCCCTGGTATTCACCAATCCATACCAATTCTATACCGAGAATAATCCTGATTTCTTCAAGGGAACGCAAGTTGAACACAAACTGAAAAACAATCAGGCCGCTTAAACCTAACTATTTGGAAAATTGAAACAACCTCATGCCTTTGGCATGGGGTAGGGGAAATTTTGTATTTAAAACAATAGATGAAGTGAATGTAACAATGAGAAAGACGAGTTTAACTGTTGCGATTGGATTTATTCTGACGACGACATCGAGTTTTAGTTTTGCCCAGGATGCCACTCTCAACAAGCAATTGGAGGGACTCAAAAAGCAGATTGAAGTTTTACAACAGCGTTTAAATGCAGTGGAAGTGCAAAGTTCGACATCCACAAAAAAAGCAGTTGTTCCAGCCACTGTGAATGCGGATAACAGCGAAGAACTGACCGCTCAAGACAGCGAAACTGGCGAAGAAGTCGTAACGGCTGAAGCGACCCCTGCAACATCCGACGATATTGAAGGTTTACGTGCCGATATCGAAAACTATAAATATGACCAGTCTCGTCAGTATGAACGTCAAACCGTGAAGTCGACCCGCGATACGACTTTATTCGGTACGGTGCAACTGCGTGCCAATGTGCAGGACAATAACACTGCGCCCAATACGCCTAAATCGAGCTTTGATGTGGGTACGGCATTGCTGGGCGTGCGCGGTAACTTGTTTAAAGATTATAACGAAGGCAAAAACCTCGATTACCAAGCCTCATTCGGCTATTCAAAACGTAATGATGGCAGCAACAACAGTAACTTTAACTTGCTGGATGCTTATCTGCGCTATCACGTATTTTCCACCAATGGCGGTGCAGAAGTTCCCAAGCTGAACCTGACTTTGGGTCAACAACTCTTGCCATTCGGCTTGGATGTGCAATCTCCGGAAGATTTACGCCCCACTATCAGCACTGCAACCGCACCCACGTATCTAGGTTTATTTACCCGTCAAAATGGCTTGATTGTGCGTGGCGATGTCAAGCCATTTGTGGACTATGGTGCGAACTATCGTGCCCCACTATTTGAATACGCGCTTGGGGTGACCAACGGTAATGGCAGTAATAAAACCGATGACAACAATAGCAAAGATTATATTGGTCGCGTGGCATTTACCTTACCTGTGGATTATGCCAGCTGGCTTCGCGAGCTGAAATTCGGTGCGTCCTATATTAAAGGCGAAGCAAAATTATCCGGCTCAGGCATTAGCGACAACAAAGCCAAACGTGATCGCCTTGGTTTTGACGTGTATTACAACCATGCACCCTTTGGCGTGACCTATGAATATCTGCAGGGCAAGACAAATTATATCGATACGACTGTACCAGCCATAAAAGAAGCCAAAGCAGAAGGCCATACCGTCACTGCATTTTATACCTTGGGTGACCAGTTCTATAACAGCATTAAATCCAATGCCAAGTTTGATGATTTCTGGCCGAAATCAGTTCAGGGTTACTACCGTTACGACAGCTATAACCCGAATAAAAATCAGAAAGATTATCTCGATAGTGCAAGTGGCCGTATAGGTGAATATGACATTCATTCACTGGGTCTCAACCTGTTTTTTGCCCAGACCACCAAATTCCAGTTACAGCTCAATCACTACATTTATGACATTGAGACTGCCACCCAAAAAGACACTAACGAATTGCAGGCGCAATTCCAGTACACCTTTTAATTTTGATTGTTAAGGAACAGATTTAATGAAACTTTTTTCTAAAAAAATTGCGGCAACATTTCTAGCCCTCTCCGCATTCGGTTTAAGTTTACACATCCATGCCGCCAACCCGAAAGAAATCCGCATTTCTATGTCGGGTGCCGGTGAAGGCGGTAAGCCAAAAACAGGCGGGAGCTTTGTTGCTTCAGCGCATTTACGTGGTGTGTTGGAACAGGAATTTAAGAAAGATGGCATTGCAGTGAAATGGTTATTCTTTCCGGGTGCAGGACCTGCCACCAATGAAGCCTTAGCCAACGGTAAAGTCGATTTTGCTTTACATGGCGACTTGCCGTCATTGGTGGGTCGTTCAACGGGCCTTAAAACCAAGGTGCTATTTTCAACTGGCCGCTTTGGCCCAACCTATGTAGTAGTGCCTGCGAGTTCAAATGCCAAGTCATTTGCAGACTTAAAGGGCAAGAAGTTTTCAATCTTTAAAGGGACAAATCAACAGATCGTTTTTAACCGTGTCCTGGCTAAATATGGCTTTACTGAACGTGACTTACGTGTCATTTCACAAGACGCTTACTCTGCGCGTACCGCACTGGCCACCGGGGATATTGATGCTGCGATTACTTCACCCTTTAGTCTGGTTTCACGTGGGGTCGCCAAGAAGCTTATTGAAATTAAAGATCCAAAAGTTGCCCCACTGGCGCATTTCTGGGTAACTGAAAGTTTTGAAAAACAATATCCAGAAGTGACGCAGCGAGTCGTTACCACGCTGATCAAACAGGCAAAGTGGAGCTCGGAAGAAGCCAACCGTGTCACCCAGTATAAGCTGTGGTCACAAAGCGGTATACCACTGGTCGATTACCAAAAAACTTGGGATGGCTGGAACTTGAAAGACCGTACTTCGCCATTACTGGACGAGTTTCATCGTGCACAAATTGACAGCGCATTAAAAATTGCCAAAGACGCAAAACTCATCCGCCGCGATGTCGATACCAAAACCTGGTATGAGCCGAAGTACTTAAACAATGCCTTGAAAGAACTGAATTTACAGAACTATTGGCGTGCATTTAATGCCAATGGTCAGCCGAAATAATTCAGGAATGTGGTTATGAATCCGATTGAAAGCAATGTTGTCCTTAGCCCCCTGAGCGCAAAATTCATGGGCAGTTTTGTACTTTTGACCATTATTGCCGGTTTAGGCGTCGGTGTTGCCCGTATTTTGATTTCATTGTACGCCGTGCAGCTCGAAGCAACAGAGCTTCAGTTGGGACTGATTGCAGCAGCGCAAAGTGCAGGCATTCTGCTGATGGCGCTGCCGATTGGGGTCATGGTGCAGCGTCTCGGTTCACTGAAAGTTTTTAGTCTGGGTAGTGTGATGGGTGCAGCTTTGTATGCGCTCACCCCACTGCAGGAAAGTGCCTGGTATTTACTGGCATTGACAGCCTTGGTGAGCTTTGTCTTGCCGATGCGCTTTGTCTCGATTAATACCGTTTTCCTGAGCAATTTAAAGCGTCTTGGGCCAGCCAAAGCAGGCTGGTTCAGGGGTTCACACATGATGGGATTTTTCCTGATCGCCCCGGCTTTAACCGTCTTGCTGATTCAGCACTTTGGTTATAGCAGCAGTTTTTACTGTGTGGCCTTAATGTTTCTGGCCACGCTATTTTTTGCCCCGTTTTGCTTTCAGCAAGTACATCAGGCTGCAGCCAATGCACCGCATTTTCAATGGCGAGATGTAGTTGCCCCACTGGCATTACTGAAAGCCCATGCTGCCTTGCGTATGGTCTGCGCTTTAGAGTTTTTAAGCAGTCTGGCCAATAACTTTTTTGGTTTTTTCATTGTCGTCATCGCCATTCAAAGCTTCTCCATGGCTGAATCGGCGGCAGTCATGTTGTTGACGACCCAAGGCCTGGTTTTTGTCGGTTCCTTATTTACCCTGGGCGGTTGGGCCGAACTGATTGGCTATCCGAAATTTTACTGGATCGGACTGAGCTTAATGGGCAGTGCCTTACTGATTTTAGCCATCACGCCGATTACATTCTGGATGTGGCCGGCATCGCTGATGCTGGGTCTTGGTTTGGGCATGCTGCACATTGCCAACCTTATGGCATTTGCCAGGGTGGGCGAACAAACCGCAATGGCAAAAATTTCACCGATTGTAGCGCTGGTTGGCCCAGCCGGTGGCTTGTTTGGCGGCTTTTTAGGGGCTGCATTGGGTGCCAGTGTAGGCTTACAAAACCTGTTTTTCCCGATTGGTCTGGCCTTTATCGGACTGATTTTATTGATCTCTCGTGATCAGGCATTTATCTCTTTTTTAAAGCCTGATGATTCACAACAACCAGCAGAAGGACAAGAATCATGAGCCTTACGAATGTAAGCACACATTCGGTACAGTGGCAAAGTTACCGTAGTGCATTTGAATTTTTTAAGAAATACCTGAAAGTAACCTTGCAATTGGCTTGTGGTCTGCTGCTACCGGTGTTGTTTTTGGCGGTGTGGCATGTGGCAACCGTGCAGCAGTGGTTGCCAGAGCAAATTTTGCCAGCGCCACAATTGGTGTGGACGACCACTGTTGAACTTTGGCAGTCTGGCGATTTGCAATTCCACTTTGCCACCAGTGCCAAACGTATTTTCTGGAGCGTGGCTTTAGGGGTGAGCGTAGGCTTAAGTTTGGGGATCTGGTTTGCATTATCACAGCGTGCGCAGCGTTTTGTCTTGCCAACGATTCAGCTCCTGACCCAGTTTCCAATTATTGGCTGGATTCCACTGCTGATGATTTTCTTGGGTATTGATGAAGCCTTGAAGATTGTCGCGATCTCATTAGCCGTGGTTTCACCGGTGCTGATCGCAACCTTTAAAGGCATTCAGCAAGTACCAAACCGTTTAATTGAAGTGGCACTGGTTTACCAGTTTTCTAAATTCCAGACTTTTTCCAAGGTGATTTTACCGGCAAGCCTCCCTGCGATTATTAGCGGTTTACGCCAAGGCGTGATGCAGGCGTGGCTGGCTCTAGTGTTTGTGGAATTACTGGCAAGCAGTGAAGGCATTGGCTTCCTCATGGTCTGGGGACGTCAATTGATGCAGATGGATATTATTTTCATGGGCATTATTTTAATTGGCATCACGGGTTTTGTTCTGGACAGTGGTTTGGCTGCTTTTGAACGTCTTGCTCGTTTTTATGCAACACGGGTAGGGGGTTAATCATGTCAGAACTCAGTCTTGAAAAATCAGCCATCCGTGTAAATTCAGCTGTGGAAAAAAGTATTAAAGTGCTGCAAGCCTTGATTTTACCCCTCGCCTTTATTGCACTCTGGACCGTGGCTTCAGCCTTACAGTGGCTGGATGCCAAACTGATTCCATCACCCTTGACGGTATTCAACGGAGCAATCCAGAGCTTTAGCCAAGCCGAATTTTGGCAGGGTTTTGTGGCGAGCTTAAGTCGTAATTTTGTCGGCTATGCAATTGGCGCAAGTCTGGGCGTGACCTTTGGTGTGGCTTTAGGGACTACACGCTGGATCAACTGGTTATTTGCACCCGGTTTTAACGTATTACGTCAGGTGTCACTGTTTGCATGGTTGCCGTTGATCTCGACCTTTTTAGGTTATGGCAACGGTGCAAAAATCCTGTTTATCAGCCTTTCGGTATTCTATCCCGTGGCACTGCATAGTCTTGAAGGCGTGAGCAGCATTAGCGCCAAATACAGCGAAGTCGCAAGAGTCTATCAATTTCCCAAACACTACACCTATCGCAAACTCATTCTACCGGCAGCCAGTCCACAGATTTTTGTCGGTCTGCAACTGGGTTTGATTTTTGCCTGGCTGGCAACCGTGGGTTCAGAATTTTTACTGGCAAATTATGGCGTTGGGCTGGGTAATCTGGTCATCCGTGGCCGTGAGCAATTTAATGTGTCGCTGATTATTTTAGGCATGCTGAGCATTGGTATTGTCGGGGTGATCTTAAACAGCATTCTTGCGCGGATAGAACGAAAAGTACTGCGCTGGCAGCAGCGTAGCTAGGAGAAATAACAATGAAAATACTCCCAAAATTTTGGCAAAAAGCGGTCTTGGCTGCCGTGATCGGTGCAAGTGTCGTTGTAGGCTGTAGCACAGAACAGTTGGTAAAAAATCCTGCCGCAGCAGTGACGAATTTGCGTTACCAAAGTTATCCCGGTCTGGTGTCCTTGCCTGAACTTGCACAAGACTTGGGTTACCTGGGCAAAATTAAACTGGATTATGTCGGCACGGTACAGGGTGGTCCACAAGACCTACTCACGCTGGTTGCAGGCGATGTCGACTTTGCCTCGGCCTTTAATGGGGCGGTGGTCAAAGTGATTGCTGCAGGTCTGGATGTTGTACCGGTTGTTGCCTCTTATGGCAGTGATGCGGAAATGAATGTGGGTTTCTATGTACTGGAAAATAGCCCGATTCGTAGCGCACGCGATTTTATTGGCAAAAAAGTCGCGGTAAATGCCTTTGGCGCACATTATGAATTTATCGTGAAAGATTATTTACTGCGTCATGGTTTAACCGAAAAAGAAATTCGTGAGGTGGAGCTGATTGTCTTGCCGCCAATCAGTGCCGAGCAAGCCTTACGCAATGGGCAAATTGATATTGCCGTGTTCTCGGGCATTTTGGAAAAACGCGCATTAAAGAGCGGCGGTGTACGTCCGGTGTTTAAAGATATTGAGTTATACGGACCATTTACTGCCGGCAGTTATTCAATGCGCCGTGACTTTATTGAGCAAAACCCGGAGCTGGCCAAAACCTTTGTCAATGGTGTGGCACGTGCACAAGAGTGGCTACACAACACACCAAAAGAACAAATTATTGCGCGTATGGAAAGCATTATTGATAAACGTCAGCGCAACGAAACCAAAGTCCTGATCCCGTTTTATACCGGAACCGGTGTACATGCAGTGGGTGGGGTGCAAAAAGATCAAGACTTCGCGCCTTGGGTCAAGGCTTTGGTACAAGAGCAGAAATTAAAGCCGCATCAGCTCAATGTCAGCACGTTGTACAGCAATGAATTTAATCCTTATGCAGCACAAAAAAATTAAGATTAAAAAAGGAATATAACCATGACCAGTGCTTTAAATTTAGATCATGTGCGTAAGGTTTTTCCCGCACAAAATCATCCCAATAGCAAAAACTACAAACCTGAATTCGTGGCGGTTGAAGATGTCACTTTAGATATTCAGCAAGGTGAATTTGTTTCCATCGTGGGTCCTAGCGGCTGCGGTAAATCAACTTTACTTGACCTGATTGCCGGACTGACCAAACCTTCTTCGGGACAGATCTTACTCAGTGGCAAACAGATTAGCCAACCCGGTCTGGATCGTGGCATTGTGTTTCAGCAATATGCGCTGTATCCCTGGCTGACCGCTTTAGAAAATATTGAATTTGGTCTGGAAGCCAAAGGTGTAGATAAAAAAACTCGCCGTGAAAAAGCTTTGTATTACCTGCAACTGGTCGGGCTGTCCGGTTTTGAAAAACATTATCCGAACGAACTTTCAGGCGGCATGAAACAGCGTGTCGCAATTGCACGCAGCCTCGCCTATGAACCTGAAATTTTATTGATGGATGAACCCTTTGCTGCACTGGATGCACAAACCCGTGAAACCCTGCAAGAAGAACTGATTAAAATCTGGCAAAGCTCGAAAAAAACCATTGTTTTCATTACTCATAGTATTGATGAAGCAATTTTCCTGAGTCAGCGCGTGGCCATTATGACCTCTAGACCGGGACGGATTAAGGAAGTCATCGACATTCCAGTCAGCCTGAAAGCCAAAGGTGAGGACATTCGCTCCACGGCCGAATACGGCAAAATTCGTCATCAAATCTGGTCACAGCTCAGCGAAGAAGTGATTAAGGCGCAAGCACTCGAAAAAGACAAACAGCTTGCTCACGCATAAATAAAATTGAGGATTATTCATCATGTCATCGACTCAACAGGCGATTCCGCATAGCCCGACCTTTAGCCCGTCCAAACCACGCCTGGAACTAAGCTGGCTGAACACCATTTTTAAACGCAGTATTGCCATCATTTTATTTTTATTACTTTGGGAAAGTTTGCCACGCTTAGGTGTGGTCAGTCCCGCATTTTTACCACCGTTGTCAGTCGTCCTGGATACGGCATGGCAGCTCTATCAAAGTGGTCAATTGGGTACGCATTTCTTTGCCAGTATTCAGCGCTCGATTATTGGTTTTGTTTTGGCCTTAGCGATTGCCATTCCACTGGGTTTGGTGATTGGTTGGTACAAACTGGTTGCAGAAACTTTAAACCCATTGTTGGAACTGTTTCGTAACACCACGGCGTTGGCCTTAATGCCGTTGTTTATTTTATTTTTAGGCATTGGCGAAGCCTCTAAAATCAGTTTACTGGTCTATGCCTGCACCTGGCCAATTCTTTTAAATACCATTACCGGCGTACAAACGGTTGATCCACTACTGATTAAATCCGCACGGACCATGGGCTTAAAACCCTATCAACTGTTCCGTAAAGTGATTTTACCCGCTTCTGTCCCGACCATATTTGTCGGTATCCGTCTGGCCGGTGCGATCTCGATCCTGGCTTTGGTGGCAGTAGAAATGTTTGGTGCCAAAGCAGGACTGGGTTATCTGATTATGTATTCACAGTTCAGTTTTGAAATTCCACAAATGTTCGTGGGAATTTTAGTGATTACCTTAGTCGGATTATCATTTAATTATATTTTGATTGGCCTGGAAAAATACTTTACGGCCTGGAAACGTAATCCAGTCGAATAATAAAAAACATTAAAATAGACTTTTTTCATAATTATTCACACCCTCTTTATTTTTCTCCCATAGGGAGAAATAAAAAGGAATTTATAAAAGAAGACTAATAAAAAACCTCGATAGATAAATCGAGGTTTTTTATTATCAGGTTAAAATTTAAATAGTAAAATAAAAGCATAATAAAATAAATGAGAGGATATTTATAATAAACCATATTTAATTAACCGGGTACGAATGACATTACGGGTCACGCCTAATAATTTGGCCGTATGTACCTGGTTGTACTGGCAGTATTGATAGGCACTACGAATAAATTTTTCTTCAATCAGCTCATTGATATTGGTCTGTTTAAACTGTTCCGAAGACTGAAAAATACGCTGAAATGTCTGTTCCAAAAGTTGTCCTGCATCCTGAAGATCCTTAATTGTTCCATTCACTGAAGCAGTTGAAGCAAAGCTAAAAGGTTCAGTTTTCTGGGCAATCGATTGAATACTGGAGAAAGTAATATCTTCCGGTTCAATCACGCCATTTTTACTGACTAAAACGGCATGGTGAATGGTATTTTCCAACTCGCGGATATTGCCGGGCCAAGGGTGCAAAGTCAGCTTTTTGAGCGCCAGTTGACTGAGGCGCAATGGGGTCGCATGCGGGTCGGTCTGGTAGACTTGAATAAAGTGTTTTGCCAGCGGCAGAATGTCATCACGACGCTCTGCAAGCTTTGGAATTCTGAGTAAAGCCACATGTAGACGATAGAATAAATCTTCCCTGAAACGTCCGTCCTGTACGGCTTTTTCCAGATCGACATTGGTCGCGGCAATAATGCGAACATTGATTGGAATCGGCCTGAGCGAACCGACACGCACGATTTCGCGTTCCTGTAAAATTCGTAATAATTTGACTTGCATCGACAGGGATAAATCGCCAATTTCATCTAAAAATAAAGTGCCATTATGGGCTGCTTCAAACCAGCCCACACGGGTATGGATTGCACCGGTAAAAGCCCCTTTTTCGTGTCCAAAAAGTTCACTTTCGACTAATGATTCGGTGAAAGCGCCACAGTTCACCGCCACAAACGGGCCTTTGGCACGATGGCTGAGCTGATGAATCTGCCGGGCGACCAGTTCTTTGCCCGTACCGGTGTCGCCAATAATCAACGCATTGGCTTCACTTGGCGCAATCTGTTCAATACGGGCAAGCAGCGCCTGTGATAAAGGATCTTCAAATACCGTCGCCGTTGCACGCTTATGCTTCAGGGCAGAGGGTACATTGGGGTGGGTTAAAATAGACATGAGATTCTTATACTTGTTGAAAATGTTAATCATCATGAAATATTTAAAATGGAATGATAAATAATATATCGGTATTTGATTATCGCTTTCAGATATAAATTAAAGCTGGGATTCTTTATCTGTTTAAAAGATAAAAAAAATAGGGATAACTAAAGGATAAATCAAGATAAAGCAAATCAATAATCTGTTTTATATTAGAGATCTCTAAATAACAAAAGGCAGAATTAAAATGGCAATTACTTCAGTAAATGTACGTAACCAGTTTAAAGGCATTATTCAAGAAGTATTAGAAGGTGACGTTGTTTCAGAAATAAATGTGGAAACCAAAGCCGGTCTGTTTACTTCAATTATCAGTACCCGTTCAGTCAAAGACCTAGACCTTAAAGTCGGTTCTGAAGTTGTGGTGTTGATCAAATCGACGGAAGTGTCCCTGGCGAAGCTTTAATTCGCCAGTGCCTCAAGCTTTACAGGAGAATTGAGAGATGACACAGCAAGCAACAGGCCATGTATCTATTCAGCAGCTCAGCAAAACCTATCCGACACAAAACAATGACGCTTTAACTGTGCTGGACGATATTAATTTAGACATCCAGCCGGGTGAATTTATCAGTATTGTCGGCAGCAGTGGCTGCGGCAAGTCCACACTGTTACGCTTATTGGTGGGACTGGAAAATAGCTATCAAGGCCAGATTCAGGTGGATGGCAAAAAGATTTTTGGCACCAGTTTACAGCGTGGGATCGTGTTTCAAGACCACCGTCTTTTTCCGTGGTTAAGCGTGCGTGAAAATGTGCGTATAGCACTGCATCAGAGTAAGCTGACACGGGCTGAAGAAGACAAGCTGATTGATGAACATCTGCAATTGGTTAATCTGACCAATTTTGCCAATGCCTATCCATCCCAGCTTTCAGGCGGCATGAACCAGCGTGTGGCGATTGCCCGCAGTCTGGTGAACCGCCCGGAAATTTTATTTCTGGATGAGCCTTTTGGTGCACTGGATGCCTTAACCCGTCAGAACCTGCAAGACGAATTACAGCGGATTTGGCAGGCAGAAAAAATTACTATGGTGATTGTGACCCATGACGTTGAAGAAGCGGTATTTTTAGGTGATCGCGTAGTAGTGATGCAACCCCATCCGGGCCGGATTAAACGTATTGTTGATGTCCCGGTTGCCCATCCGCGTAAACGTGAAGATGTACGTTTGCACAATATTAAAAATGACATTTTGACGGATTTTAGCGATCCGTTAAAAGACCAGTTACACCATAATAAACCGGCAGCGAAATTTTCAGATTATCAATTTGCTTGGTAATCCTATCTTCTATTTTATCCAAAAGCCTGCGTAAAGTAGGTTTTTTTAATGTCTGCTTAAAACAGCCAGAAATAAAAAATCCCTCACGGGTGAGGGATATTCAACTGCTTTTCAATCAAGATGCTTTGACTTGCTGACCTGCCACAACATACTGGTTTTCAGGACGTTTTAAACCTAAGTTTTCGCGTAAGGTTTTGCCTTCATATTCGGTACGGAATAAGCCACGGCGTTGTAATTCCGGCACAATAAATTCCACAAAGTCATTCAGACCGGCAGGGGTGGTCGGTGGCAAAATATTAAAACCATCCGCCGCTTCATTTTCAAACCAGTTCTGTAGCTGATCGACCACCTGTTCCGGTGTACCCACCAGCGTCCAGTGCCCACGTGCCGAGGCAATATATTCATACAGCTGGCGAATGCTGAAATTGTGCTTACGCGCAATATCAATCATCATCTGCTGGCGGCTGGAGAAATTAATATCGGCATCTTCCAGTTTAGGGAAGGGGGCATCCAGGTCATATTTCTCCAGGTTAATTCCACCGGATAAACCTGACAGTAAACTTAAGCCAACTTTGGGATGAATCAGGCTGTTTAATAACTGGTATTTTTCCTGTGCTTCCTGTTCAGTTTTCGCAACAAAAATGGATACACCCGGCATGATTTTCAAGTCATCGGCATGACGGCCATATTTCAACAGACGGCTTTTTACATCGCGGTAAAATTCCTGTGCATCGGCCAGGTTTTGTTGCGCGGTGAAAATCACTTCGGCATATTTACCTGCCAGTTCACGGCCATTTTCCGATTGACCTGCCTGTACAATCACCGGGTAGCCTTGTGGTGGACGAGAGATATTTAAGGCACCCTCAACTTTAAAGTATTTTCCTTGATGTTTGGGTTCGTGGAATTTGCTGACATCAAAAAATTGGCCGCTTTCCTTATTGTAAAGGAAGGCATCATCCTCCCAGGAATCCCAGAGTTTTTGTGTCACTTCAATGAATTCATCAGCACGTTCATAGCGTGTTTTCGGATCAGGATGCTGTTCCAGTCCGAAGTTACGTGCGGTATCAGCTGAAGCTGTGGTTACGACATTCCAGGCAGCCCGACCTTTGGAAATATGATCCAGCGAGGCATATTTACGCGCCAAAATGTAGGGATCTTCATAAGTGGTCGATGCGGTGGCAATAAAACCGATATTTTGGGTCACTGCTGAAAGGGCTGCAAATAAGGTCACCGGTTCAAAACCGACCGCTTTGTCGCCTAAACCGCGTTGGCCTTCTTTTGCATTACCCCAACTGACCGATAAACCATCGGCAAGGAAATAGGCGTCAAATAAGCCTTTTTCTGCTGTTCGTGCCAGTTCAATTGCATAATCAATATTTAAATGATCTTGCGGACGCGATTCAGGATGACGCCAGCCGGCAGCATGTTGCGATGTTGTGGGAATAAAGGCACCGAGTTTAATTTGACGCTTAGACATTGTTCTATCCTATGAAGTGTATTTTTCTCAATAGTGTCTATTTCAAGATGCATGCCATTTTAAAAATATAATTAAAACAATAATATAAAATACATAATATTTTTATGTGTTTAATGTTCAGCAGTAAAAAAGTTGCTTTGTTGCAAATGCAACAGTAGAAAAAATGCAGTACTTATATGAAATAAGGTCGATCTTCAAAAAAGAATACTTTGGGGCAAAGTAGTGATGAGAAAGATTAAAATGAGGTGAATTTCAAAATACATAAAAAATGCCCCGAAGGGCATTTGGGTAGTTCTTGAATTAAGAGGCCTGCGCTTGTTTTTGCGCCAGTACATACTGATTTTCCGGACGTTTCAGTCCCAAGTTTTCACGAAGGGTGCTACCTTCATATTCAGTACGGAACAGACCGCGACGCTGCAGTTCTGGCACAATCAGCTCAACAAAATCGTTCAGGCCTGCTGGAGTACTTGGTGGCAGAATATTAAAGCCATCTGCAGCTTCATTTTCAAACCATTCTTGTAGCTGGTTCACAATCTGCTCAGGAGTACCCACCAGCGTCCAGTGGCCACGTGCAGAGGCTACATATTCATACAGTTGGCGGATGGTAAAGTTATGCTTGCGGGCAATATCAATCATCATCTGCTGGCGACTGCCAAAATTGATCAAGCTTTTATCCAGTTCAGGGAAAGGCTCATCGATGTCATATTGTTCCAGATCGATTCCGCCGGCCAAACCGGAAAGCAGACCCAGACCGACTTGTGGATGAATAAGACTGTTTAACAGATCGTATTTTTCCTGTGCTTCTTCTGCCGTTTTTGCCACAAAAATCGAAACACCCGGCATGATTTTCAGGTCATCCGGATGACGGCCATATTTAGCTAAACGACCTTTCACATCACGGTAAAATTCCTGTGCATCGGCTAAATTCTGCTGGGCAGTAAAAATCACTTCGGCATATTTTCCAGCCAGCTCACGGCCATCTTCCGACTGACCTGCCTGTACAATTACCGGATAGCCCTGTGGCGGGCGCGCTACGTTTAATGCTCCTTGCACTTCAAAATATTTGCCCTTGTGCTGAGGTTCATGAAATTTTTCTGGCTGGAAAAACTGTCCAGAGACTTTGTCATATACAAAGGCATCATCTTCCCAAGAATCCCAGAGTTTCTGTGCAACCTCAATAAATTCATGTGCACGTGCATAGCGGCTTTTTGCATCTGGATGTTCGGACAGGCCAAAATTGCGCGCGACTTGTTTAGAGGCTGTGGTGACTACATTCCATGCCGCACGTCCTTTGGAAATATGATCCAGTGAGGCGTATTTGCGTGCCAGCGTATATGGGTGCTCATAGGTGGTCGATGCAGTAGCGACAAAACCAATATTTTTCGTCACTGCAGACAGGGCAGCGAATAGGGTGACTGGTTCAAAGCCAGTATCTTTATCGCCCAGACCCCAGCCTTTGCTGGTGGCGGAACCCCAGTCGCCGCGTACAGCTAAAGTGTCCGCCAAAAAGTAGGCATCAAATAAACCACGTTCTGCCGTTTTGACCAGCTCAATGGCATAGTCAATATTTAAATGATTCTGCGGACGTGAGTCCGGATGACGCCAGCCGGCAGCATGCTGAGAAGTGGTTGGAATAAAAGCACCAAGACGGATTTTACGTTCAGCCATGAGAAAAACCTTGTGTTTTTTATGTTGTCAGCTGGTTATAACAAGGAATTTTCAGGCTTAAAAATACGATAAAATTAAATCCATATAAAAAATATGGATTAAGCAGGAAATACGCCAATCACAAGTTTTTTGCTTGGATTTATTTCGCTGTTAAAGGCTGAATATTACACCAGTGCCTTAATGGTCTTTTTCTTCCACACCAATTGGTAATACAGCCCCTGCATGATGCACAAGATGACAAAGGCCAATGCATAAGCATACCAGATCCCTTGCAAGCCCCACCATCGACTGAACAGATAGGCACAGGGCACTTCAATCAATAAAATCGCAGCAATATTAATCAGCATCGGTAAGGTCACGGTACCGCTGGCACGCATGATGGAAGCAAAAATTGCACTGGCGCCAAAAAACAGGATAGACCACAACACAATAAATAACAGTTGCTGTCCCAGTACCACCACCGTTGGATCAGTAATAAATAAGGCCATCAGATATTTCGAGAACAGATAAGCCAAAGCCACCAATCCACCGGTAATGGTGATATTCATAGCGAGTGCAGTATGGGTCACTTTATTGAGCAGATCCGATTTTTCTGCACCAATTGCCTGTGCTGCAAAAATCGAGGCGGCAATGGAAATAGATAGGGCGGGAAACTGGATGTAATTCAAGACCTGATTGACTGCGCCATAGGCTGCAGTGGCATGTGAACCATAACGGTTGACCAGCCCGACAATCACCAGTCCGGCAACTGAGGTGGTGACCATTTGTACACCAGTAGGAATGCCTAAACGTAGAATAATTATACTCATTTCCGGGTGATGGCGAATATGGCTGAGTAAATGACGGTCAGGCTTCAACGGGTGACCTTTTTTATTCAGGTAAATGTACAAAAAGATCAGGACTGCCAAGTAACCGATAGCGGTCGCAATCGCTGGAGCAATAATGCCCATTTTCGGAAAACCAAAATATCCGCCAATCAGCACCGGTGTGATCAGGACCCCGATCAGAATAGTCATAGCGGAGGCAATCAGCGGTGTGGTACTGTCACCGACTCCGCGCAAAATCGAGCTATAGATAATATAAACAAACAGTAAAGGACTGCCGGCCAGCATCCACTGTACATAAGGCAGCGACAGGGGCATCACCTCTGGGGCGGTACCTAGGGCCAACAGAATGTTTTCGGCAAAAAACACCCCCAGCAGGGCAATGATACTACCTCCAATGAGGGTCATGAACAGGGTAGAACCCACCACATAGCGTACTTTTTCAATGTTTTGCGCCCCCCATGCCTGTCCAACCAATACCGTAGCACCTGCGGAAAGTCCAATCACAAAAGCCAGTAGGCAGAATAAAATCGGGAAGAACACCGCCACCGCTGCAATGGCATTGACCCCCATCATTTGTCCGACAAAAATGGTATTTATGGTTCCGGACAGGTTTTGCAGAATATTGGTCGCAATTAACGGCCATAGAAAAATCAGAAATGTTTTCCACAGTTTTTGCTGGTTAAACAAGGAGTGATGATGAGGAGGCATGGAACGTCCTGTAACTATTTTTTATCTTTTGATTATCATTGCTAACCCTACCTGAGTTAACTTAAACAAGCCTTAGTTTTTCCGTAACCAAGGCCGAATTTGATCGGAAATGACGAATTTAAACAGCCGATAAAATAGCCGAGGCCTGTTCCAGGGTTTCATCTTTTTTGGCAAAACAGAAGCGGATTAAACGTAAATTTTCCGGGGACTGTTGATAAAAAACCGAAACCGGAATGGCAACAATGCCATGCTGTTCCGCCAGAAATTTACACATCTCGACATCATCCAGATCGGGACGGATAGCACTGTAATTCAGGTTTTGAAAATAGGTGCCCTGTGAAGGGGTAAAATGAAAACGTGAATTACGCAGCCCTGAATTAAACAGGTCACGCTTTTCCTGATAAAAATCTGCAAGCCCTTCAATATGTTCAGGATGCTGCTGCATAAAAGTGGTCAGTGCCATTTGTACTGGTGTTACCCCGCAGAAACTGGCGAACTGATAGACCTGTCTGAATATTTTCATCAGTTCAGGTGAGGCAATGCAATATCCGGTTTTCCAGCCGGTGACATGGAAAGTTTTACCAAAAGAACCGATCACTATGCTGCGGTCGCGAAGCTCCGGAAAAGACAAGGCTGAATAATGCTTTTGACCGTCATAAATCAGGTGCTCATAAACTTCGTCGGATAGGACAATAATATTTTTATCGCGAATCAGTTCAATTAAATTTAACCAGTCCTGACCTGACCAAATGGCGCCGCTCGGATTATGCGGGGTATTCACAATGATCATCCGGGTCTTGTCATTAATGGCATCTTTCACCCGATCCCAGTCCACTGAAAATTGTGGAGCGGTCAGGGGAATGTGAACAGCTTTAGCTCCCACCAGTTTAACGCTGGGTCCATAACTGTCATAGCAGGGGTCAAAAATAATCACTTCATCACCGGCATGAATCAGTGCTTGAATGGCAACAAAAATGGCAATCGTGGCTCCGGGCGTAATGGTGATTTCAGTCAGTGGATCAATTACCAATTGATCGCGTTTTAAAAATTGCTGGGCTACCTGTTCACGCAGTGAAATCAGACCATCACTGGGAGCATATTGGTTAAAACCATCTAGAGTCGCCTGGCTTAAGGCTTTGAGTAGCGCGGGTGGCGCGGCAAAGTCGGGAAAACCTTGGGAAAGATTTAAGGCATTCAGGCGATGTGCCATCGCGGTCATCACGCTGAAAATGGTGACACCCTGTGCCGGTAGTTTGGAATGAATCTCAAGCATGACCCGAACTCTTCAATATTCTTATGCTGTTCAGTGTAGCAGCAAGCGCAGCACAGCAGAATAAAAGGATGGACTTAAGCTCTGCACATTTTTATCTAATTTCATCCATTTAACTGAATTACGCCAATGGATAAAATTAACAAAAAACCTACTGGACTAAAAAAACAACATTTTCTAGAATGCGTCTCAAATTAAAATAATCCTATAAAAATAATAAATCATGATGTTTAAAAATATCCATACGCTGATGGACAGTATGGGCTTGAGTTTGCAAAAGCGCGCCCTGCACATCCAGTTTTCCAATGAATTGCTAAATTCTCAGGTCTTTATTCAACGTATTGAAGGGCAGCACCGCATCAATCAGGGCCTAAAAGCTGAACTGATATGTCTGTCGACGCATGCTTATATTCCCTTAAAACAATTTATTGGCGGACTAGTAGCGGTTGATCAGGTGACCGATGCAGGCGAGTTGTCCCGGATGACTGGGGTAATTACTGCTGCCAGTCAGGGGCAAAGCGATGGTGCACTGACCCTGTATAAACTGACCTTTGAAGATGCAACGGCACTGTGGCACAAGCGCCGTAACAGCCGCGTGTTTATGAACAAAAGCGTGCGTGAGATTAGCGAAATCCTGTTTAAGGAATGGCAAAGCAAAAGTGACCTGTTTGCAGCCAGTCTCAGTTTAAATATGCAAGGCCTGAGCAAAGAATATGATGTGCGTCCTTTTGTGATGCAGGCTAATGAAACCGATTATGAATTTCTCACCCGACTGTGGCGCAGCGAAGGCATCAATTGGCTGATTGATGAAGCCGAGCATGTCGTTGCCAGCTCGGCAGCAGGTATTCAGGCGCAAAAATTATGTTTGATTGATGAGAATCATCAGTTTAATGCCTTAAAAAGAAGATCGGTGCGCTTTCATCGCAGCCATGCCGCAGAAGCGTTTGACAGCATCACCAGTTTTATTGCCAAACGCGCTTTGCAATCGACCGCCGTTCAGGCTCAGCGCTGGCAAGCCAGTCTGCTGTCTCAGGAGCAACCCTATTCCCAGTTGAGCAAGCATCAGCATAGTGATGTACAGGACAATGCAAGTTTAAGTCTGGAACAGGCATGGAGCATTAGCCCCGCATGGACACCTGACTTAACGGGTACGGATCAAAGTACTGTCTCAAACAACCAGCAATTGGAAAAACTGAACAGGCAACTGAGCCAGTACCAAGACTTGCAGGCCAAATATTTTACTGCCCAGAGCAGTGTACGTGATGCTCATGTCGGCTACTGGTTTGAATTGCTCGGCCATCCTGAAATTGACCAGCATTCAGGTTCAGATAAAGAATTCCTGATTTTAGGCGAGTCTTTTTATAATCAGAATAATTTGCCGAAAGACATCCATCGGCAAGTCGATAGCTTGTTGAGTTTAAGCCGTTGGCAGCAGCAGGGTGAGGAACGACAGGGGAATGAGCTGTATCTGGTCCGCCGCAATATTGCCGTAGTGCCTGAATTTCATCCCCTAAATCACCGACCTGTAGCGTATCCGCAACGTGCCAGAGTAGTCGGTCCGGAAGGGGAAAGTATTTATGTCGATCAGTGGGGGCGAATAAAAGTCCGCTTTTTGTTTACCCGTGACGAGGATCATGGACATGATGGCGGAGCCGGCAGCAATGACAATGATAGCGATTCAGCCTGGGTGGATGTCCTGACCCCGTGGGCAGGTGAAGGTTATGGTGTGCGTTTTCATCCACGGATTGGTGAAATTGTGGTAATTGACTTCTTTGAGGGGGATGTGGACCGGCCTTTTGTGGTGGGGCGGATTCATGAAGCGGAACGCCATCAGACCATGTTTGATGGCAAAGGGCAGTTACCGGAGACCAAAAAGCTCAGTGGTATCCGCTCGCAGGAAGTTGGTAGTTCGGGTTTTAACCAATTGCGTTTTGATGATACCTCTGGACAGATCAGCAGCCAGTTACAGAGTAGCCATGGTAGCAGTCAGTTGAACCTGGGGAATTTGAGTCATCCCAAAGATCAAGCAACCAGTGAAGGACGTGGTGAGGGCTTTGAATTAAGAACAGATCAATGGGGCGCTGTCCGGGCGGGTGAAGGTTTGCTCATTTCCACATATAAACAAGATAGCGCAGCAGGTCATCATTTGGATGTGAATCAGGCCAAACGTCAGCTTGAAAATAGTTTCAATCATTCAAAAGCACTCAATGACATAGCGCAAAATCAGCAAGCGGATTCACTCACTGTTTTAGACAATTTAAAGCATTTTCTAGAGCAGATGGAACACAGAGATGAAGCTAAAGCAAATGCCTTTAAACAGGCTTTAATGATTCTTTCTGCGCCAAGCTCCATTGCCTGTGTCACCCAAAAATGAGAAATAGCTTAATAAGATATTTCTCATTTTATTATCATGCTACAACTTCTTCCAGCAATTCTTCACTCGGTGCAAAATAATATGCTCCATCCATAGGAGTGACGAAGTGGAGTAAGCGGTCATGAATACCATCGCCAACTGTACCAAACATATGTCCTAGCATATGATCGATAATGCTTAAGTTTTTGGTATAAGCAATAAAGAATAAACCCTGGTCACCTCGACCTTCTCCATAAGGAAGAGAGTGACGTAAAATTTCCATTTCTTCGCCTTTCTCATCCTCAATTACCACACGGGCAATGTGGGCATCTTTAGGCTTCACCTCATCATCCAGTTCAATCGACTCTAACTTGGTTCGACCCATCACATTTTCTTGTGCATCGACTTTTAACTTTTTCCATTTTTCCAGGTTATGTGCATATCGCTGCGCAAAGACAAAAGAGCCATCAGCAAAAATTCCAGCATCTTCATCGAGTAAAGCGACTTCGGCACGATCATCGGGGAATTGCGGATTTTCAGTGCCATCGATGAAACCAGTCATGTCACGTCCATCGAAATAGCGGAAACATACCCGTTCATCCAGTACTTCAACTTTGTCTTGAATACCTTCAAAGAAAGACTGGCTTAAGGCAAAGCAGATGTCGGCGCGAGCACTGGCAATATGAATGAGCAGATCAGCAGGAACCACAGGCATCTGGAATGTACCTTGAATTGGTTGTAACTGCTTAAAGCCGGCAGGAGTTTGATGATAAAGTTTTGCCCAAAGCTCCGGACCAAAAGCGACGCCTGTTTTAATCTGTGCATTCGGATGCTGGGTGATTAAACGGTCACGGGTACTAAATAAATCTGCAAGTTTTTCTTTTAACTCTTCAATCGTTAAGTCTTTTAAACGTAAAACAATAAACCGGGCATGATCTGAAGGTAACGGTAAAATTACAGATTGGGCAGTCATACAGGGCTCCTAACAATTTTTATAAAATACGTGTCTGGCTTTATTGTGCCTCATCACTGCTTGAGTGAATAGCCCAAGGCTTGAGTTTGCACTTCGATTTTTAAGCCCTTTAAAAGATGAAAAGTCATATAATAGTTTCACTTTTTTATCTCCTTATATTTTATGTCTTACCAAGTTTGGCTTGCCTATATGCTGGCATGCTGGGTCATCAGTATTTCTCCTGGAGCAGGTGCAATTGCTTCGATGTCGAGCGGTTTAAATTATGGTTTTCGACGTGGATACTGGAATGCTTTAGGTTTACAGCTGGCACTTTTAGTGCAAATCGGGATTGTTGCAGCTGGTGTAGGGGTACTATTTGCCACGACACCTTGGGCTTTTTGGGTGGTGAAATGGTTTGGCGTGGCTTATCTCTTGTATTTGGCATACCTGCAATGGACAGCACCTGCACAGGCCATTGAGATTCAACAGGAACAACCGACTAAATCGATTCCTAAATTGGTCTTATATGGTTTTCTGGTTAATATGAGTAATCCAAAAGCCATTGTGTTTTTACTAGCCGTGTTGCCACAGTTTCTGGATTTATCTAAACCGCAATGGATTCAGTATCTGATTATGGCGGTCACCATGGTGACGATTGATCTGATCGTGATGGCGGGTTATACAGGATTGGCCGCCAAAGTGCTGAGACTTTTAAAATCGCCGGAACAGCAGAAATATATGAACCGGACCTTTGCGGTATTGTTTGCCTGTGCAGCAACGTTATTAAGTTTGGTACATCAATAAAATGAGAATGGATAAAGTCACAGCCTGTTGTTCTTCCATCAGCATAAATAACATATCCAGTTCCGGTGATGCATAATCCAAAGCCGTCATTGCAGCCGTGATTTGTCCGCGATGATGGGTAGCATGATTGAACACATGCATTAGTGTTGCTGCATAAGGTAGGCTCAAGTCTTGGCCCCGTGTATTCCGGTAATGCAGCACGCCATCTAAAGCTTCCTGGTTTAGCTCTTTTATGAAACTCTGCCACTGCCCAGCACTTTGAAGAAGCCGTTCTAATAATCGATGACGGTCGGTCTCAATCACACTGTTTAAGGCGATAGCGGGTGATTCCCCTTTAGAAAAACGAGAAAACCAAAGTTCATGTTCAGCAAGAAGCAAGTGGTTCAGTGTACCCAAAATACTTTTGAAGAACAGACCACAATCTTTCGCAAAATCTTCATCAGAAACAGTGTGTAGAGATATGCTTAAGCGATGGGTGGCCCAAAGATGATAACGCGCCCATAGTTTGAAGGTGTGAATATTCATTGGGAAGCTTATTTTGTTTTTTATCTGAATAGTATAAAAGTCATTTGAAGCTTTGGCTAGAATAAAACTATTGCCTGGATAAAGTTGAAATGTATCAGCGTTCAGTCAGTTTTAAAGCCTGAAGGAATTCATGTTCAGTTAATACCACAATACCCTGTTTCCTAAACAGCGCGGCGGTTACGCCTTCACCCTGAATTTTATGTCCTGTAAATGTTCCATCATAAATCAAGTCACTGCCACAGGATGGACTATTTGCTTTGAGGATGGCATGAGTAACCTGATGTTCTTGCGCCAAGGCTAAGGCTGAGTAAGCCCCTTGAATAAAGGCATCAGAAACATTCATGCCTTCTCGATCTATTACAGTCGCATGATTGTTCAGAACATCTCTACCTGATGCATTCTGAATTTCAGCAGGCGGGCGAGGGGTAGGCAGTCCGCCACTGATCTCAGGACATAAACTCACATATTGATCAGGTATTAAATCTGAAACTAATTCCCGGACTAAACAATCTTGTCCATCGTAACGAACTTTTTGTCCAAGCAGACAAGCACTAATAAAGTATCGCTTGCCGGTCATCATCTTAGCTCAGCTTCTTGAACTTTTGTACTGTAAAAATCACCGCAAATAAAATTGCCATAGTCAGGACAATGGTCAGGCCGGTAGAGGTATCGAGTCCTGCGCTGGACCATAGTCCGACACTAATCCCGATTTGTGCAATCACAAAAGCCCAAACCACCATCTGTTTCGGCGAGTTTGCCAGCAAACGTGCGGTTAATGCCGGAATCACCAGTAAAGCGCCCATCAACAATGAACCGACCGCACGCAAAGCCAATACGGTAAACAGGGCCAGCAGTAGCATAAACACCAGACGTTGCCATTTGGCATTCACGCCTTCACTCACTGCCATATCGGGATCAATCGCAATCTGAATCTGTGCTTGCCAGTTTTTATACAACACAGCTAAAGCCGCAATAATGACTAGAGCAAACATCGGCAAGTCTGACCAGGAAATTTGCAACAGATCGCCAAACAAATAGCTGAGCAGTTCAGGTCTTAAACTAGGAATATGCTGAATAAACAGTAAGCCCGAGCAGAGCAGGGTGGCTGAACAAAGTGCCAGTAGGGCATCATTGGGTAGGCGAGGATCATGCAGTACCCATAAAATGGCTACCAATAGAAAAGCCAAAAAGCTCACGCCCAACCATAAAGGTAGGCTCAAAGCACCTGCAATCGCCACGCCCAATAAAGTGCCATGTGCCATGGTGTCGGCAAAAAAAGACATCCGTCGCCATAACATCAGACAGCCCAGCGGAGCCGTTAGAAACACCAACAGGGTTCCCATGGTCCATGCAGGTAACAAGAGTTGTAACCATTCCATCATGGCTTAAGCTTCCGGTTCAGGGTGAATATGTGGACGAGGATCATGCTGACACGGAGTCGCACTGTCACCATGCGCACAGTGGTCATGATGATGTTGATAGAACACACGGTTGGTACCGAAAATGGCCTGATATTCGGGGTGCTGCTGCACATTTTCCGGCAAGCCGCTACAGCAGATATGTTTATTTAAACACACGACCCGATGCGTACCTTGCATGACCCATTGCAGGTCGTGTGAGACCATCAACACGGCACAGCCATATTTGATCGGCAGGCTTCTGACATATTCATACAGTTCAGCCTCGGACTGAATATCCAGACCTTGCATCGGTTCATCTAGTACCAGTACCTCGGGCAAACGCAGTAAAGCCCGTGCCAGTAATACCCGTTGCCGTTCACCACCTGAAAGTTGCTGAACCTTACAATCCTGTAATTTGGTAATGCCGGTATCACGAATAATTTCTGCCTTGATATCTGCATCGCAGTGTTCTAAAGCCAATAAATCCCGCACCCGCAAAGGCAGGCTATGCGATGGACTAAACTTTTGCGGCACATAGGAAAATTTGAGTTTTTTATGGCTATGAATTTTTCCTGAATTGGCTTTTACAATGCCTAAAAGCACTTTAATCAGGGTAGATTTTCCCGCACCATTTGGACCGATCAGGGTGACAATTTCTCGCTCGTGTAAAGCGAAATCCACATTTTTCAAAATGTCACGGTCATCAATCCGCACACTGATTTTATCCAGGGCAATTAGGGGATTGACTGTTACTGTTTGTTGCGACACTGCTGACATATCCCGGAAATTTCAATAATACTGTGATGTGCAGTAAATTGATCTGATGCTGAAAGTTCATCCAATTGTTTTAATAGCCCCTGAGCAGAGGCCTCTGTAACATTTTTGCATTCGGTACAAATTAAAAATGCTGCCTGATGTCCTTCGCGCGGATGACAACATGGAATGTAGGCATTAATCGAAGTTAAACGATGGATTAAACCTTTTTCCAGTAAAAAGTCCAAAGTACGATATACCGTTGGTGGTGCAGCAGGACGGTCAGATTCACTCTTGATTTTAGCCAGCAAGTCATAGGCACCCATGGGACCGCTGGCATTTAAAATCAGTTCCAGCACTTCTTTACGTAATGGGGTTAAGCGTGCGCCAGTCGTTGCACAGAGACTTTCTGCTTCAGCAAGACGAGTTGCTATATTATGATGGTCATGTACGCCATGTAATGCATTGTGATGTTCGTGCGAACATAAGCTCATAGCCAACCTCAAGTGCGAAATTTATAAAAATCAAAGGACATTAAATCTTAACATGAAGCGATACCTGTTTCGATAAACATAGGTATTTTTGTCGATTTGTTATATTATAACACTTATTGAGTATTTGGTGATTTTCTTCATGTCCCGTTTCTTTGCATTTTGTGCACTGGCCCTCTTCAGTAGCTTTGGTTGGACACAGAGTCTGGTGGTTTCTACGCATCCCATTTATCTTATTGCTCAGGAAGTGACTCAGGGCGTGGAGAAGCCTGTGCTCTTGCTGGGGGATCAGTCTGGACATGACATTACCCTGACGCCAGCGCATCGCAAAGCCATTCTGGATGCCTCACTGGTGATCTGGCTGGGTAAGGCACATGAAGCTCCATTGAATAAGCTGTTGTCTGATAATCCCAAAGCGATTTCGATTTTAGATTCCGGTATTGTGCAGACCCTGCCGCAGCGTACTACTCGTGGTGTGGCGTTGAACAATACGGTCGATACGCATGTGTGGCTAGATCCCAACAATGCTGTACGAATCGGCTTTTTTATTGCAGCCCTGCGTTCACAGCAATTACCGGAGCATAAAGAAGCCTACTGGGCCAATGCCAAACGCTTTGCTCAAGAGATGTTGCTGAGTGCACAGCAATATAATAGCAATACAACAGTGAAACCTTATTGGGCATATCATGATGCCTATCAGTATCTGGAACGTGCTTTAAACCTGAAATTTTCCGGTGCATTGACCGATGATCCACATGTTGCACCGACCATTGCCCAAATCAAGTATTTAAATGATAGCCGTCCAGCTCGTAATATGTGCCTCCTGGCAGAAGGGCATGCCAGCAAGAACCAGTACCAGAAGTTGAATCCGGTGACCTTCCAGGCGGTCGATGAAAGTATGGGCAGGGAAGGGGACTTTGTGCTGGCATGGAAAAAACTTGCCGAACAAACCCATAAGTGTGTACAAAATGCACGAAAATAATGCAAAAATTAAACAGTAATGGATGAGTTCAAAAGCGATTTATGTAATTAAAAAATCCGACTTAGGTCGGGAAAAGATTGCATGTTCAGGGGTGTAACTCTATAATGCCTGCGATTAAAAACGATCATCAGCTAAACTTGTCAAGCATGATTGCTGTGAGTGAATAAATAATGAGCCGAACTAGTCGCATGATTGACCGACGATTAGCGAAAGCTTTAGTCATTTTACAAGCATGCATGATTCCTGTTTCAGCCTTGATAGCGTGGGTCGTGAAAGACTCAACTGCAGCTTACAGTGCCGCACTTGGTGCGTTGGTGTGTTGGCTTGCAAGTTGTTATTTTTCTTGGCAATCGTTTCGAGCCGCAGGTGCGCGAGCTTCAAAACAGGTTCTTTCGAACATGTATAGAGGCTTGATGGGCAAGTTTGCAATTGTGATTGTTGGTTTCATTTTAATTTTAAGCACTGTCAAACCGTTGTCAGCGGTGGCATTGTTTTGTGGATTTATACTTGTTCAGACGATGACGTGGGTCGCACCTTTTTGGGCGTCACGACTCCGGAAATAAGTTTAAACACAACAAAAAATTGAAAAGTTTTTTAGGAGATGAACGAGATATCAGGCAGCACGCGATGTTCGTTCCCTCTATTTAGTATTTGACATTGACCAGGTGTGATTTATGGCTGCTGAAGAACATGCCCTTACTTCGACCGAGTACATCAAGCATCACTTGACCAATTTAACCTATGGCAAAATGCCTGATGGTTCTTGGAAATTGGCTGAGACTGCTGATGAAGCTCAACAGATGGGGTTCACTGCTATTCACTTGGATTCAATGGGTTGGTCTATCACTCTCGGTGTGGTTTTCTGTTTGTTGTTCTGGTTAGTAGCGAAAGCTGCAAACGCTGGTGTTCCTACCAAGTTCCAGTCTGCAATCGAAATGATCATCGAGTTTGTTGACTCAAGTGTCCGCGACACTTTCCATGGCAAATCACGCTTAATTGCGCCTTTAGCCCTCACAATTTTTGTGTGGATTTTCCTGATGAATGCGATGGATTTACTTCCAGTAGATTTCATCCCGCATCTTGCAGGAATTATTGGTTCAAACGTATTTGGTATGGACCCGCATCACGTTTACTTCAAGATTGTTCCATCTACTGACCCTAACGTTACCCTTGGTATGTCATTGTCGGTATTTGTGCTTATCTTGTTCTATAGCATTCGTGAAAAGGGCATCGGCGGTTTCGTCGGCGAGTTAGCACTCAACCCATTTAACCCAAGTAACCCAGTTGCAAAAGCGTTGCTCATTCCAGTGAACTTGATTCTGGAACTCGTAACATTCCTTGCACGTCCAGTTTCATTGGCTCTACGACTTTTCGGTAACATGTATGCAGGTGAGTTAATCTTTATCCTCATCGCATTATTACCGTTCTGGATCCAGTGGGCGTTGTCTGTGCCTTGGGCGATCTTCCACATTCTTGTTATTACGTTACAAGCATTCATTTTCATGATGCTGACTATCGTATACTTGAGTATGGCTAGCGAAAAACATTAATGGTATTGCCTGACTGTCAAAGGATGGTTGGGCTTAATTTTTTACTTTAATTTGGTATATACCTAACCTCTGAGGAATTATCATGGAACTCACTTTAGGTCTAGTTGCAATTGCATCTGCTATCTTGATCGCTTTTGGTGCTTTAGGTACTGCGATTGGTTTTGGTCTTTTAGGCGGCCGTTTCCTTGAAGCTGTAGCTCGTCAACCAGAATTGGCTCCACAACTTCAAACTCGTATGTTCTTAATCGCGGGTCTTCTTGATGCTGTGCCTATGATCGGTGTTGGTATTGGCTTGTTCTTCATCTTCGCTAATCCATTTGTAGGTTAATCAGCTTAATTCCTAAATTAAACCATTGAGGAATAGCAATGAATATCAACCTCACATTGATTGGCCAAGCGATTGCATTTGCGATTTTCGTCGCATTCTGCATGAAGTTTGTATGGCCACCACTAATCAATGCGATTAGTGAGCGTCAGCGTAAAATCGCTGATGGCTTAAATGCTGCTGAAAAAGCGAAAGCTGACCTTGCCGATGCGCAAGCTCAAGTGAAAGCCGAATTAGACGCAGCTAAAGCACAAGCGGCTCAATTGATCGAACAAGCGAACCGTCGCGGTGCGCAATTGGTAGAAGAAGCGCGTACTCAAGCAGCTGCTGAAGGTGAGCGTATTCGTCAACAAGCGAAAGAAGCTGTTGATACTGAAATCAATGCTGCTCGCGAAGAATTACGTCAACAAGTTGCTGCTCTTGCAGTGATTGGTGCAGAAAAAATTCTGACCCAGCAAGTTGACGCAGAAGCTCACAATGCCATGCTGACTCAGCTGGCTGCTAAACTTTAAGAGAGGCGGATTATGGCTGAACTCTTGACGTTGGCACGCCCATACGCTAAAGCAGCATTTGCTTACGCTTCTGAGCAAGGTGCAACTGACGCTTGGTCAAATGCATTAACTTTGCTCAGTGCTGCGGTGCAAGATGAAGCATTTTCAGCTTACTTAAATCGCCCTGAGCTTACTCCTGCAGAGCAGGTAAGCGTTTTTGCTAAAGTTTTAGGTGAAGATCAAACTGCAGCAGTGTCAAACTTTTTGACATTGCTTGCTGAAAATGACCGTTTGACTCTTCTTCCTGAAATTGAAACAGAATACGAACAGCTCAAATCACAGAATAACAACACTGTGGATGTTGTGATTGAATCAGCATTCCCATTGTCTTCTACACAAGAACAGCTACTTGCAGATGCGTTGAAAAAACGCTTTAACGCTGCGGTAAATGTTTCTGTAGAAGTTAAACCAGAATTAATTGCTGGTGTAGTTATTCGTGCAGGCGACCAAGTGATAGATGATTCTGCGCTTAACAAGCTTGAAAAAATGCGGACTCGTCTTCTTGCGTAATTATTTATAAAAAATTACTGCGTAAAAGAAGACTGAACTTTAAAAAGATTGAGGTATAGCGCAATGCAACAACTGAATCCATCCGAGATCAGTGCGCTCATTAAACAGCGTATCGGCGATCTGGACACCAGCGCGACCGCTAAGAACGAAGGGACCATTGTTATGGTTTCCGACGGTATTGTGCGTATTCACGGCCTTGCTGATGCAATGTACGGTGAAATGATCGAATTCGACGGCGGCTTATTTGGTATGGCACTGAACCTAGAACAGGATTCAGTGGGTGCCGTTGTCTTAGGTAACTACTTAAGCCTTCAAGAAGGTCAAAAAGCGCGTTGCACAGGTCGTGTATTAGAAGTTCCGGTTGGTCCAGAACTTTTAGGCCGTGTAGTAGATGCTCTGGGTAACCCGATTGATGGTAAAGGCCCTATTGATGCAAAACTTACTGATGCTGTTGAAAAAGTAGCACCAGGTGTAATTTGGCGTCAATCAGTGGATGAACCTGTACAAACTGGTTATAAATCAGTAGATACAATGATCCCTGTAGGCCGTGGTCAACGTGAGTTGATCATTGGTGACCGTCAAACTGGTAAAACAGCAATGGCGATCGATGCGATCATCGCTCAGAAAAACTCTGGCATTAAATGTGTATACGTAGCTATTGGTCAAAAACAATCGACTATTGCTAACGTAGTACGCAAGCTTGAAGAAACTGGCGCTATGGCGTACACAACTGTTGTAGCTGCAGCTGCAGCTGATCCTGCAGCAATGCAGTATCTAGCTCCTTATGCTGGCTGTACAATGGGTGAGTACTTCCGTGACCGCGGTGAAGACGCGCTTATCATTTATGATGACTTGTCTAAACAAGCTGTTGCTTACCGTCAAATTTCATTGCTTTTACGTCGTCCACCAGGTCGTGAAGCATATCCTGGTGACGTATTCTATTTACACAGCCGTTTACTTGAACGTGCTTCTCGTGTATCTGCTGACTACGTTGAGAAATTCACTAACGGTGAAGTTAAAGGCCAAACTGGTTCATTAACTGCATTGCCGATTATTGAAACTCAAGCCGGTGACGTATCTGCATTCGTACCAACCAACGTAATTTCGATTACTGATGGTCAGATCTTCCTTGAAACATCATTGTTCAACGCAGGTATCCGTCCTGCTGTGAACGCGGGTATCTCTGTATCTCGTGTTGGTGGTTCTGCTCAAACCAAGATCATCAAGAAATTGTCTGGTGGTATCCGTACCGCTTTGGCGCAATATCGTGAATTGGCAGCGTTTGCTCAGTTCGCTTCTGACCTTGACGAAGCAACTCGTAAGCAACTTGAACATGGTCAACGTGTAACTGAGTTAATGAAGCAAAAACAATATGCTCCTTACTCAATTGCTGACCAGGCTGTTTCAATTTATGCATCTAACGAAGGCTACATGGCTGACGTTGAAGTGAAAAAAATCGTTGCATTTGATGCTGCGTTAATTGCTTACTTCCGTTCAGAACACGCTGCAGTAATGCAAAAAATTGACGAGACTGGTGCTTGGGACAAAGATATCGAAGCTGAATTCAAAGCTGGTATTGAAAAGTTCAAAGCGACT
The DNA here is from genome assembly GCF_013420295.1 of Acinetobacter sp. YH01018. Lineage (NCBI taxonomy): Bacteria > Pseudomonadati > Pseudomonadota > Gammaproteobacteria > Moraxellales > Moraxellaceae > Acinetobacter > Acinetobacter sp. YH01018. The sequence goes on along the minus strand of NZ_VOYL01000013.1, from coordinate 18,161 downwards.
CAAACTTACTAATTTAGCAACTTGCTAGATTAGTGTTGGTTTGGTTCACGGAATCAACCTTCGAGGGCTCGAAAGAGCCTTCGAATACTAGGTTAAGCGTATGGCAAATTTAAAAGAAATTCGCGCCAAAGTAGCTAGTATCAAAAGCACGCAGAAAATTACTCGCGCGATGCAGATGGTAGCAGCTTCTAAGATGCGTCGTGCGCAAGAGCGCATGGCTCAAGGCCGTCCGTATGCCGAAAATATGCACCGTGTAATTGCTCACTTGGTCCAAGCGAATCCTGAATACAAACACCGTTATATGGTTGAACGCCCAGTTAAGCGCGTTGGCTATATCATTGTGTCATCAGATCGCGGCCTTGCTGGTGGCTTGAACATTAACTTGTTCAAGAAAGTGGTAAAACACGTCCAACAGCAACAAGAGCAGTCAATTGAAGTTCAATTTGCTTTAATTGGTCAAAAAGCGGTTTCGTTTTTTAAAAACTACGGCGGTAAAGTGCTTGGTGCAACTACAAACGTAGGTGATGCGCCAAGTCTTGAACAGTTAACTGGTTCTGTACAGGTGATGTTGGACGCTTACGATAAAGGCGAGTTAGATCGTATTTATCTGGTGTCAAACGGCTTTGTCAATGCCATGACTCAAAACCAAAAAATCGAACAGCTCGTTCCTTTAGCAGCTGCTGAAGAAAGCGAAGGTCTGAACCGTCAATACGGTTGGGACTATATCTATGAACCAGAAGCTGAAGAGCTTTTAAATGGTTTATTGGTTCGTTACATCGAGTCTATGGTTTATCAAGGCGTGATTGAAAACATCGCGTGTGAACAGTCTGCACGTATGGTTGCAATGAAAGCTGCAACTGATAACGCGGGTGAGCTGATCAAGAGCCTACAACTTATTTATAACAAGCTGCGTCAAGCCGCGATTACTCAGGAAATTTCTGAGATCGTTGGTGGTGCCGCTGCCGTTTAACATTATTAGTTTGAATTGAGGAGACAGCAATGAGTAGCGGTCGTATCATTCAGATCATCGGCGCGGTTATCGACGTCGAGTTTGAACGTAACAGCGTTCCTAAGATCTATGACGCTCTCCACGTTGATGGCACTGAAACTACATTAGAAGTTCAGCAACAACTTGGTGATGGCGTAGTTCGTACTATTGCAATGGGTTCTACTGAAGGACTTAAGCGTGGTTTGAACGTAACTAACACTGGCGCGCCTATCTCTGTACCTGTAGGTACTGCATGTTTAGGTCGTATCATGGACGTTCTTGGTCGCCCTATCGACGAAGCTGGTCCAGTTGCCACTGAAGAACGTTTGCCGATTCACCGTCAAGCACCTTCTTATGCTGAACAAGCAGCATCTACTGACCTTTTAGAAACTGGTATTAAAGTCATCGACTTACTTTGCCCGTTCGCTAAAGGTGGTAAAGTTGGTCTGTTCGGTGGTGCCGGTGTTGGTAAAACTGTAAACATGATGGAGTTGATCAACAACATCGCTAAAGCGCACTCAGGTTTATCTGTGTTTGCTGGTGTTGGTGAGCGTACTCGTGAAGGTAACGACTTCTATCACGAGATGAAAGACTCTAACGTACTTGACAAAGTAGCGATGGTTTACGGTCAGATGAACGAGCCACCGGGTAACCGTTTACGCGTAGCGTTGACTGGTTTGACTATGGCTGAGTATTTCCGTGACGAGAAAGACGAAAACGGTAAAGGCCGTGACGTACTATTGTTCGTAGACAACATCTACCGTTATACACTGGCAGGTACTGAAGTATCAGCACTTCTAGGTCGTATGCCATCTGCAGTAGGTTACCAACCGACTCTTGCAGAAGAGATGGGTGTTCTTCAAGAACGTATTACATCGACTAAGTCTGGTTCTATTACGTCAATCCAAGCGGTATACGTACCTGCCGATGACTTAACAGATCCATCGCCTGCTACTACCTTCGCTCACTTGGACGCAACTGTAGTATTGAGTCGTGATATCGCATCTTCTGGTATTTACCCAGCGATCGATCCACTTGACTCTACTTCACGTCAGTTAGATCCATTAGTTGTAGGTGCTGAGCATTACGAAATTGCTCGTTCAGTTCAAAACGTTCTTCAACGTTATAAAGAATTGAAAGACATCATCGCGATTCTTGGTATGGACGAATTGGCTGAAGAAGACAAACTTACTGTATACCGTGCACGTAAGATCCAACGTTTCTTCTCTCAACCGTTCCACGTAGCTGAAGTGTTTACTGGTGCTCCTGGTAAACTTGTACCGCTTAAAGAAACAATTCGTGGCTTTAAAGGTCTTCTAGCTGGTGAATACGATCACATCCCAGAACAAGCGTTCTATATGGTTGGTGGTATTGACGAAGTGATTGCTAAAGCCGAGAAACTTTAATTAGCTACCTAATTTAGGAGATTCTCATGGCGACTATGCAATGTGACGTTGTAAGTGTTAAAGAGTCTTTGTACTCAGGCACTGTAACTATGCTAATTGCTAAAGGTGCTGGTGGTGAGTTGGGTATTATGCCTGGCCATGCTCCGCTGGTAACTTTACTCAAGCCGGGTGCAATCCGCGTTCTGCTTGAAAATGGTACAGAAGAGTTAATCTATGTATCTGGTGGTGTACTTGAAGTTCAACCGCACGTTGTTACTGTACTTGCAGACACTGCAGTCCGTGCTGACAACCTTGATGAAGCCGCAATTATTGAAGCTCGTAAACAAGCTGAACAATTGCTAGCAAATCAAAAGAGCGACTTGGACTCTGCTGCTGCGCTTGCTGCTCTTGCAGAAACTGCTGCTCAGCTGGAAACCATCCGCAAAATCAAAAACCGCGCTCAATAAGACACGGTTCGAGATTGAAAAACCACCCGAAAGGGTGGTTTTTTTATTTTTAAATTCTTTTTACTTCCCCAAGAGATTATTCCTGCTTAAAAAGCAGAGTGAATTTTCTATATTTAATTCTATTTTTCTTTAAAGAAAGCCTGTCTGAGTTGACCGAACAACATATCACTCACTTTGTCATCTTGTGTCTTAATCAGTTGCTTTAATTTTTCAGCTTTGGGTATATCTTCCGGAACGATAATTTCTTCTCCGGATTGGTCAGCATATGAAATAGGTCGCGGGTTTGCTGTGGCTAGATTGGATGAAGCGGGATATTCAACATGCCAAAGCTGAGTTGAAAGCGCCATGATGTATTTATATTCATCCGTATCTGGCTGAAAACGTTTATACAGTTGCAAATCTTGTAATGATTCTAAACGATCATCTGGGTCAGTGGAGGAGGGATTTTGCCCTTCGACAATGATCGGGTGAATTTCATGTTGCATCAAATGGTAGTCAAGCCAGTCACCAAGCAGGTTATGGTCAATATTTGCAACATAATCGCTGTTCTGTTGGACCAATTGTTGTAGCCGTTGCAATACGCTCATTTCTTGTTGTTGAAGTGCGTAACGTGCTTCAGTTTCCAGTTGTTGCAATTCTTTCATGGGCAAGTCTAAAAAACGTTGTTGCTGTTCAAAAGCATCAACAATATTGCTTTGATAGAGATTATTCCATTGTTGCAAGGCATGAATTTCCAATTGTTGAATTTCTTTAAATGCTTTGCTTTTGTAGTGACTGAGTTTAATACGCTGAATATTTTGTTGATTCAATTCAATTCGTTGTTTGATGTATTCAACATAAGGACCAGTTTGCTTTGGGCTGACCGGTTGGATGACATCAACCAATAACAACTGCTGTTGTTGATTATGTTTGAGCCAGTCTTGAATCAGTTGAACATCTTTTATAGGGTGAGAAAAAAATTGATTTAAGCGTGGCATAGCTTTTTCAGGCATGATGAAATGCAACATGCCATACGCCATGATTGCTAAACAGACCACCACAAGAATCATTTTTTTCATATTATAAAATATTTTGTGTGTTTGCTATTTGTACATATTATAGGAAAAATGAGAAGTGGATAATGTTTTTTTATAAAAACATCAATTGTATAGAGGGAAAATAGAACACAGAGCGCAGTTCTATTTTTAACTTAAAATTTCATTCGATCTTACTTCCAGCTTATATCTCTACCTTTTTAGATTACCCATGCCCATGTTTTACTTTAGGAAAATTGGCTTTTGCCGGGTTATTTCAAGCCAAACAATTTCTATTTCATTTCAACAGTGCAAAAATAATATCTAAAGTTGCATATCTTATAAGCAGGTATTGGGTATAGATTAAAAGTATCTACTTTGAACGCTTATAGTTTTAGATGAACCTTATCGAACATGAACCGCACTTTTGGGAACTTTACCAAGACTTTGAGCATTATTATCTCAGCATTGCAGTGGATATGAGTTCGGTCGTATCCTGCTGGGACTTGTTTTTAACGCAAGATGAAATCCTGGCTTATAAACAGTACGGTCGGAAGAGTATTGAGGAACTGGCAAAATCCATGGTTGCTTCTGCATATAAGGGTGATTTTTCTGCTATGGAAAGCCGTTTATCCTCATCTAAAGAAAAACAAGCGATGCAGGCTGCTTTTAAACAATGGCGTGTACAGTAAAATCCATGAGTTGGTAAGAATGAACCTCGTTGCTAAGATGGAAAAATTACTCTTAATAATTATGTTTACTCTCTATAAATCTCATTAAAAATCTGAGTTAAACGCGACATTTCTAGTTCTTATCAGTTGCCCGAATCCTGGCTTTAGCAAGCAAGATCGGCTATGCCTTGCTGTTATTTATAGTCTTACCAGGGATTTTTTTCAAATCAGCTTCAAGCTTCAAAATAAGAAACAATCATTTTAGAGCCGGCACCTCTTGTACTGCTGAACGGCAAGCACATCTAAAGTGATCAAATCCGATACAAATCCACTCATTTTGATGATTTATTGTTCGATATAGTAGAGCTGTGGCTCCTCTAACAAGAGTCTTCTCAGTATGCGTAATATGGAGAACATCAATATGGCGAATACAATGAAAGCCGCGGTGGTTAAGGCATTTAACCAGCCGCTGCAAATACAAGAGCTGGAAATTCCGAAAATCAGTCCGGGTAAAGTACTGGTGAAAATTATTGCAACAGGTGTTTGTCATACCGATCTGCATGCCATGCATGGGGATTGGCCGGTAAAACCAACTTTACCTTTTGTTCCCGGACATGAAGGCGTGGGTGAAGTCATTGAGGTCGGTGAGGGGGTAGAGCATTTAAAGGTGGGTGATATTGTCGGTGTTCCGTGGCTGTATTCTGCATGTGGTCATTGCGATCATTGCTATGCTGGCTGGGAAACCTTGTGCAAGAAACAGCAAAATTCGGGTTATTCAGTGAATGGCAGTTTTGCTGAATATTGCCTGGCAGATGGTGACTACGTCGGCGTGATTCCTGAAGGTGTCAATTTGCTGGAAATTGCCCCGATTTTGTGTGCTGGCGTGACCGTCTATAAAGGTTTGAAAATGACCGAAGCCAAAACCGGGGACTGGGTCGCCATTTCTGGGATTGGTGGTCTAGGTCATGTGGCAATTCAGTATGCCAAGACCATGGGCTTTAATGTGGTGGCAATTGATGTGGATGATTCTAAACTGGAATTGGCCAAAAACTTGGGTGCTGATGTGACCATTAATGCCCTGAAAGTGGATGTCAAGGAAGAAGTTATGAAAGCCACGGGTGAGGGTTGTCACGGTGTTTTGGTGACCGCGGTATCGCCAAAGGCATTTGAACAGGCTGTGGCGATTGTTCGTCGTGGTGGCACTATGGTTTTAAATGGTTTGCCAGCGGGAACCTTTGACTTGTCGATTTTTAATATGGTGCTGGAAGGGATTACCGTGCGCGGCTCGATTGTCGGAACGCGTCTGGACTTGAAAGAAGCACTGGATATTGCAGCGCGCGGCAAGGTCAAGGCGCATATCCATGTAGAACCGCTTGAGAATATTAACGATATTTTTGAGCGTATGGAGCAGGGTAAAATTGATGGCCGTATCGTGATTGATATGAGACTTTAATCTTCAATTTAAACAGACCAATTCTGCAGGATGCTGAATTGGTCTTTATTTTTAGAGGCTTTATCTACAGGGGGATTAACTTTCTTGATCGGATTTACTTGGACCTGAATCATGCTGACCTTCAGGAATCATCATGCCGGCCAGTTTAATCATTTCCGTCTGGATCGTACCCATTTGTTGTTCAATTTTCTTGAAATCGACCTGAGTCAAGTCGATCTCGCCATTTAAAAACGGGGTGGCTAGCACTTGCTGATTGGCCTGCATCACATTTTGACGAATCGAATCAATTTCCTGACTTTTCAGGTTCAAGCTGCTGAGTGCCTGATCAAAACCTTTTAACTGGGCTTTTAAGGATTCTGCAGTGCTTTGTAATTGCTGCTGATCATGATTGGAAACAGCCGCTTCTAAATCCGATTGGCTCTGTTTGAGCTGTTCAATATAGTCACCGGTTTTCAATTGTATATCGGCAACATCGCGGACAATATAAAACATGTTTCCGCTTTTCAGTTCGGTTTTAATTGAGGCTTCTGTAGCTGACGGGGTAGAGACCTGTTCGGATACTTCGCTGGATGTTTCTTTTTCTGTTGAATCCGGTGTACTGGCTTGTTCACAACCAATCAGCAAAAGGCCCGCACTAAACATCACAAAAGGAGAAACCGCATTTTGGATGAATTTTTTCATATCTCTTTCATTTTAGCTTCAATCAATACCTCACAATATAGGGACAGAATGTGGAGAAAAAACTAATTGTTGCAAAGTCATAACGAATATTTTGAATATAAGCGCTTGAGTTATTAAAAAGAGCGCTGCAGCGCTCTTAACTTTACATAAATGACTAAGCTCAATTTGTCATAATTTTCACAATACTGTGATTGAGCGTGTTAATCAGTACATAGTCGCCATTGACGCGAATCCAGCGCTGGTTTTTGCCCGGTTTACTCAGATTTTTATAACGCTTATGATCAATTGCATAGCCTTTACCATAATAATGTGAAGGCAGGGCTTGACCGGCCTTCCAGTCGCGGGATGGTTTTAAAACCCGATTTTGTATGACTTCATGATGACGCTGTTCAGCGTGCTGTTGGCCATGTGCGTCACCCGGATGCATATTTTGGGCATGGTTGTTATTTTCATGGGCATGAGCAGGTGGCGCAGCGATTGCTGCAGGTGCTGCCAGCACGGTAGTGGTTAAAGCAAAGAGTCCAGCATGTACTAGTTTTTTCATGGGTTTACCTACGCTTAAAATAGCTGTCAGCCAATATTTTTATTTCACCTTTAAGTTAAAGAGAAAACGTGAATAATCTATTGTATAAATGTAATTTGCTGCCTGCTCTGAAGCATGAATGGCATGCAACTCTCTGAATTCCTTCCTTGATTTGAATCTGCTAATTTCTGGGGACAACCAGCTCCGATGTCCCTTTGCTGGCTGATCGGAAATTTTTCAAAGTGCTAGGGCAATCGGCTTTCATTATTCGTCAGTAGCGTGTTCTGTCTGGTGATGATTTTGCCTGGCATCTCATTCATGCGGCAGGTTATTTCACCGATATGATGATAAAAATTGCTGATAGAAATAGCCTGATGTTCGTTCAGTTTTGGGTCATGTTCAACAGACTTATGTCTGGACAGTTTTTTGAAAGTTAAAATGATTAGAGAAAAATAAAGCCGACTTCAGCCTGAATTAAACAAGTTGAGCCGGCCGGTTTAGAGCATACTTTTATTTGGCAAGTTCAGCATTAATCGCATCGACAATACGTTGATCATCCGCTGTGATGTCTGGTGCAAAGCGGGCTACCACTTCCCCTTTTTTATTAATCAGGAATTTTTCAAAGTTCCATAACACTTCAGGCGGCTCATTTGGAGTCAGGCCATAATCGACCAGATCTTTCCACCAAGGTCCTTCGCCAATACGTTCAAGAATGGCCTGAGTCAGGGTTTGATAAAGTGGATGCTTATCTTCACCTGCTACGGAAATTTTAGAAAATAGCGGAAAATCCACCTGATAATTCAAAGAACAAAATTCCTGGATTTCTGCATCAGAACCCGGTTCCTGAGCCAGGAAATTATTGGCAGGAAAACCTAAAATTTCCAGCCCTTGGTCTTTCTTTTCTTTATACAGTTTTTCTAAGCCTTCATATTGCGGGGTTAAACCGCATTTAGAGGCGACATTCACCAACAGCAATACTTTGCCTGCATATTGATTTAAGGTGATGTCCTGTCCGGCAATGGTCTTGACCGGAATATCATAAACAGATTGGCTCATGAGAAAGTCCTTGAATATTTGAATTTGAATGACTGCTTTGTTTTAAAGCTTATTGTGTCGATCGACAAGTCTTTATTGAGATCTGGATGGTAATCTTTCATGCAGGGTAAATAAAAACAGGCCAATCGACCTGTTTTTATCATGCAATACCTTATTGTGCAGTTTTGACTTTGTTTTCCAGAGCCTGCATGTCGGCGACCAGTTCTTTTTGCAATTGCGTTGCCCGGTCTCGCAGTTCAGCAATTTTTTTCATATCCGGTTTTTCGGCAATACTTTCTTCAGAAAGTTCGATACCCAGATTATTGGATTCTTTAATTTTGCTACGTACTTTGTCTAGCTCGGTACTTTTCAGGGCTAAAGCATCCAGATCCCGGTTAAAGTTCGCAATATAGGTCTTCATTTCTGCAACGATCGTATTTAGTGCGACTTTATCATTTTTTTGCGCAGCCTGATTAGCTTTATTTTGCAAGTCTAAAGCCTCTTTGGAGCGATTTTGGGAGAGGGTCTGGATTTCAATTAAATCATTTTTAATATCTTTGATATTGTTTGTACTTAGCACTGCGGTTGCAGGTTGTGTACTTGCAGGGGAAGCGCTTGTAGCTGCTGACGATGTGGGTGCTTCATTGGGTTTTTTATCACAGGCTGTTAATGCCAGAGCTGCAACACAGAGTGAAGCCAGTAATAGTGTTTTCATATCGCATCCTTATAGATCCAATGACAACATCAGACCTAAAACATTAAAGACGTTAAGAAATATATGCTAGAGACTCCCTTTAATAGAGTGCTGCCATCAAAATGGCATAGGACTTTAGCCCGTAACTAGGACATTTTTGTTGTTAAGCTGCTGCAAATTGCAAAGCAGTTATTTAAGTTCATGTAAGTATTAGATATCACGCAGTTGTGCAGGTGTTTGTTCGGTATAGCGTTTAAAAAACTCAATAAAGCTGGAACTGTGTTGATAACCCAGCTCATAGGCCAATTTTTTCACTGTCTTGCCTTGGCGAATTTGAGCAATCGCATATAAAATTTTGGCCCGATTGCGCCATTCGGATAAGCTCAATTGTAATTCTTGCTGGCTCAAGCGCAGTAAATGTCGTTCGCTCATAGGCGAGCCGCTGAGAAGTTGCTGCAAGCTCTTGTGAAATAGCTGTGGATTGGCCAATTGCTGTAATAGCGGCTTAAGCAAAACATGGTTGGTTTGCGGTAAATAGTGATCATATGCCGCTGCAGTTTTTAGTTGATCCATCAGTACCAGTAATAAATGCTGATAATGTAGTGTGGTTCTACCCTGTTGTTTTTGCTCTAAGATTTCATGTACCAAATGCCGAAGAAAGGGGCGAATACTTAAGGTTTTGGTACAAGCTGCAAAATGCTGACATAAGCAAGGATGTACTCGAATACAGATATAGTGGGTGATTTGTTCATCTAGTGCGATAGAGGTATGTGCTGTGTGTGGAGGGAGCCAGAGACCATAATTCGGTGGCGACAGATAAATTTGTCCTTCAATTTCATATTCCAAAATACCATTCAGACTAAAATTGAAATCACCCCATAATGAACTGTGTGGCGCAATAATTTCATCTTTCTGATAAAAGAATTCATCCACTTCTATATAGTTTTGAATCTGCTGGAGCATGTGAATATCCTTGATTTTTATGTCTGCGTCTATTCATGCCTGAAAGATCTTGGGTGTCATTTCAATCGTCACAACCCAATGCTTCAGTGTCCTGAGCGCAGTATTAATGTCTGAAATTCGATATTCTAATTATTTCAGACTTCAGTAAAAATAAAAACTGAACATTCAAGCAGGGTACAGGGCATGACACAGCAACACAAAACAGTCTGGTGGGCATTTGTTTTGCCATTACTTGCAGTTTTAATCTGGTCGATGAACATTACTGTAACCCGTTATGTGGCGGACTATATTTCTCCGGTTAGCATCAGTTTCTATCGCTGGCTGGTAGCTTTTATCGTCTTAACCCCGTTTATGCTGGGCAAGGTCTGGCGTGAACATCAGCTGGTTTTGACACACTGGAAGCAGCTCGCCGTTCTTGGTGCTTTTGGTATGGTGCTGTATCAAGGGTTGGGCTATAGCGCAGCGCATTATACCACTGCGACTAACATGGGCATTATCAATGCCTTTATTCCGGTATTTACCATTTTTGTGTCCATGCTCATGCTGAAGGATATGCCTAACCGTTTTGCCGTTGTAGGCAGCATGCTGTCTTTTGCCGGTTTGCTTTATGTCATGGCTCAGGGAAATTTTACCCATCTGCTGCAATCTGGTGGACATCCGGGCGATATCATGATGGTACTGGCGGTATTTTTTTATGCGTTTTATGGCGTTTTCCTGAAAAAATGGCAACTGCAGATTCCCTTGCTGATCAGTCTTTATGTTCAGATTATTTTTGCCTTGCTTTACCATTTTCCCTTCGTTTTATATTTGGGGCTGGATGCAATTGATCAAAACAATGTAAGCAGTGTGCTGTATGCCGGTATTTTTCCCTCTTTGATTGCACCCTTGGTCTGGATGCTGGCGGTACAGATGATCGGACCGAATCGAACCAGTATTTTTATGAATTTAATGCCAGTCTGTACGGCCATTATTGCCAATCTGTGGTTAGGTGAAGCATGGACCATGTATCACAGCATCGGTGGTCTGATCATTTTATTGGGTATTTTATTGGCTCAAAAGAAAGATCGGGTGGTAACAACAGCAAAATTAAATGCATAAATGTAAAAACAACAGATTAAAAAACAGACAAATAAACTGGTTTTATCATTAATTTTTATGGAAATAAAGTCTGAGTCGTGGTTTTAAAAAAGTATTTAAAATGGATATTTAGCTAAAAGATAATTAAAAAATAGTGAGATAATTTAAATTATTAATAAAAAGTGATAAATATTTGATAGTTTTTAGCTGTCTTTTAAGATAAATAATATATTTGTATAAAGAAATTAATTATTACATAATATTTATATCGTGAATGTTTAAGTTATTCTTAACAATCTTTAAACTTTCGCAACCAGATTTACATACCCTCTGGATGTGATTTATGCACATCCTTTTTATGCTCAACCATCCCTATATGGTTGAGCTTTTTTTTGCCTGAAAATAATATTCAGCCCGTATTATATCAAAATGATCCGCATTAAGCGCGGATCACTTCACCTGTTTCAGCATCCACAATACGGCTAGGTTCTTTGCTTAAACCTAAATCGCCATTTAAATAATCTACCTGGCTGGAAAAATATTGGCTGGCTTCCTGAAGGGAGCGGGCAGGGTTTTCTCCTGCAGGATTGGCACTGGTCGAGACAATAAAACCGTTAAAGGCATTGCACAGTGCAACACATAAGGGGTGGGTAGTGACCCGCACCGCTACTTTGGCATGGTTGCCTTTAATCCATGCCGGAATATGGTTGCCTGCGGGTAACAGCCAGGTGGTTGCGCGTTCGGTCGGAGAGCGATGACTCCATGAATCAATGACCTGTTGGCGCATTTCTGCAGTCAGCGGTTTTAACAGATGTTCTACCTGTGCAATTTGTGCTGCCAGGAGAATTACCCCTTTTTCAATGGGACGTTGCTTTAAACGTAGAATTTCCAGGAACGCTTGTTCGTTAAAAGGATCACAGCCTAAGCCCCAAACTGCCTCTGTGGGATATGCTAAAACATGTCCCTGTTTTAAACATTGAGCAGCTTCGGCAACAGAGGTGCTAATCATCAGACCTTTCTCTTCAAATTGATTAAAGCGCTATTGTGAACCTTATTTGCCTGGACGACAACGTAGATACATGCCAGCTTGTTGGGTGCACAAGCCAAGTAATTCCAGTTCCATCAATTGACTGGTCAGGGTGGCAATGTCTAACTGCAGTTGAATGACCAGTTCATCCAGATGTTGTCCGATCCAGTCTAGCTGATTGTACAAAACGCTTAAATGCGCTGGCAGTTCGGGTTGGGTATCCAAAGGGGCAAGTTTGCTGGCCTGTTCGCTGTGCTGTTGCGTATGCCATTGTGTCGGCAGGGCCAGATCTTCAATCACCTGTTCAGGATGATCCACTAAAATGGCACCTTCACGAATCAGTTGATGGCAGCCTTGATGATGCTCGCTATAAATATGTCCTGGAATGGCAAAGATCAATTTGCCTTGTTCCGCTGCCCATTTCGCCGTGATTAAAGAACCACTTTTCAGTGCAGCTTCTGCCACAATCACGCCGAGGCTTAAGGCACTGACAATGCGGTTGCGCCGCGGAAAATGCTGCTGTAAAGGAGGGGTTCCGGGTAAGAACTCGGTGATTACCGTACCGGCCTGAGCAAGAATCTGCTGTCGCAACGGCTGATTTTGACTGGGATAGGTCAGGTCTAGGCCTGTACCCATCACGGCAATGGTGCGATTGTGCTGCAAAGCACCCTGATGGGCGGCTTCATCAATGCCTTGTGCCAAGCCACTGCTGATATAAAAGCCTTTTTCACTGAGATAATAAGCAAAGTCATAGGCCACCTGGCGTCCGTGATTGCTGGGTTTACGGCTACCGACAATGGCAATTTGTGCTTGTAACAGGGTTTGGACATTGCCCTGGCCAAACAGGATCGGCGGCTTATCGGCATAGGGCAGTAGTTGCTGCGGGTAGTGTGCATCATCCTGCAACAGTACAAAATCACTCTGTTTTTGAATCAGATCAATACAATGCTGAAATTGCCGCTGTGATTCAGGAAGATGAAAATCTCGCAGCCGCTGAATATGATTTTTGTGAATGCCAAGTTTTTGCCATGTTTCAATTTGGTCAGGCTGTGTTGCTTCGGCCAGATGGGTATAGTATTCCTGGATTTTATAAAAGCTGGGCAGAGAGTGCTGTACCAGAAACCATAAACGAATGTAATCCAGCTGCAAGGCGCTTAAGGAATTGAGCATAACGAGACCTTTAAAGATATCTTCTTTTTATTGTTTAAATTATTGTTTAAAAAATAAGGCTGAATCTCAGCCTTATTTTATTTTGATTGAAGGATTATTCATCCATTAGTGGTGGCTGGATGCCAGCACCGACTTTAATTGGCAATTCGCTATCCAGTACATAGGCATAACTCAGGTTATCAAAGCTCTTGAATACCATGATGTTACCAATGTGCTGTCCAGGGAGTTGAATACGCTCTTTGGTTTTCGGGTCAGTCACGACTTCGCCTTTCTGGCTCACCGTCAATACCTGTCCAGCTTGAACGCCTTGCAAACTACCACGGTCAATCGTCACTACACTGTGTTTCGCAGCAGTGCCAATTGATCCCATCACGCGAACCACTTGGCCACCGGCAACCACATCTTCAGCATTGGTTGGGTAGAATAAGGTTGGAAGCATTGGATCGTATTCAGGCAATACACGGTCGCCACGACGAACTTCAGCATTATAGGTATCTGTCAGTTCAAGCGTAGTAATGTCATTTTCACCACGGATGGCAATGCCAGATGCCACCTGAATCAATTCAAGACCGGCATTGTATTTTTTGCCTTTTGCATCGGTAAACATATACGGTTCACCTTCACGGTAAACGGCATAGCGTTGGCCCACTTCCAGACCATTACCGCGCGCATATACTGTTTGACCTTGAGCCGCCAGAACACGTTGGTCCGCCGTGCCTAAAATGTATGGCGTACCTGTGATGGATTCAGGTGCAACAATGGTGCTGCGTTCTAACCACTGCTTGATGTGTTCCAGCGGAATGACTGGAATGGCATTGTTTAATGATTCTACCCGAACCTGAGGTTGTAACTTGGTGCCACCGGTATAACGACGGATAATCCCTTCACAGCCATCACCTTCATCTTTACCAATAATTGGTTTGCCGTTATAGGTACACATGAGCAGGCGGTCGCCCGGGAAAATCCAGTGTGGGTTTTTCACATGTTTATTGCTGGCCCAGATTTCAGGCCAACGTACTGGATTCTTCAAAAATCTTTTGGAAATATCCCATAAAGTATCGCCTTTTTTCACCACATAAACTTGTGGTGCTCCGGCTTTTAATGCAGGTGGATTGATATTACGAGCAGGTGCTGCTTCAGCAATGCTGACCATGCCGGCCCCAACACTTACACATACGGCAAGTGCCAACAATTGTTTTTTAAACCCCAAGGCACTAAAAGTTGGCATGCCCTTCAAAACCTTTTTCATTATCATAATTCCTAAAATTATGTATGTAGTTGCGTTATAATAACGATATTACACACATTTTTTTGATGAAGCATTCCTTCATTTTGTTTTTTGATCAATGGCATAAGTGAGGACACCGTATGGCCTTATTACCTATTTTAAGTTTCCCGGATCCCCGTCTGCGTACCATTGCTAAACCAGTCGAAGAAGTTACTGATGAAATTCGTCAGCTCGTAGCCGATATGCTTGAAACCATGTATGAAGCCCCAGGTATCGGTTTGGCTGCTACACAGGTGGATCGTCATATTCAGCTGATAGTCATGGATTTATCTGAAAATAAAGATCAACCCATGGTCTTTATTAATCCCAAAGTTACGCCATTAACTGAAGAAACTCAGCCTTATGAAGAAGGCTGTCTGTCAGTGCCCCAAATATACGATAAAGTTGAGCGTCCGTCACGTGTAAAAATCGAGGCAATTAACCTTGAGGGTCAATCATTTGAGCTGGAAGCAGACGAACTTCTCGCTGTTTGTATTCAACATGAAATGGATCACTTAAATGGTAAATTATTTGTTGATTATTTATCGCCTTTAAAACGTCAACGTGCACGTGAAAAAGTGGAAAAAGTAGTGCGTCAGCGCCAAAAAGAAAAAGTCGCGGTGAAACGCTAATCCATACAACTTCCGGATTAAATAGTTTAAAAAAAAGCCCAATTTAAATTGGGCTTTGTTATACTGGCCGCCGACAAATTTTAGGATTTGCCTGTGCTTTTTCGTAGTGGTCTACTGCTATCTTGTATAGCCGTATTTTTACAGATTGCTGTGTTTTTACAGCCTTTGCTGCCGAAGCAATATCAGATTGCTCCGGTCTGTGAAACCATTACGCGTGCATTATTGCAAAAACCTGCTTTACCGTACATTTCCGCATCCACACATGCACATCATCAGTTGCATCAAGATCATCAACAGCAGTCTGTAGAACATAGCCATCAAGATGCCGATCATCAATGTCAGTATTGTACTGTCTACGGTAATTTGGTTTTGCCTCCTGAACTGGAGGTCAAAGAAGTTTTAGACCGTATTCAAGTACGCTTATTGGCATTCCAGAAGACTTTTAGTCATGTCTGGTTTGTTTTACAGCGACTCTTTCTTCTGCCCCAAGGGCGAGCCCCACCACTATTTGCATAAATCAAAAGGTATTTTCGGGTCTTGACTGACTCTAGCCCTTGCGCTGCTTCAACCGCAGCTCATATTTATGTATTAGTGAGATTGAAAATGGCTCAGCCAAAATTCTTTTTACAGCCACTTGCGGCTGCGATTTGTGTTGCCGGTTATTCAGCGGCTGTATTTGCCGAGCAACAAACGACTACTGTTCAAACCTTAGCGCCGATTGTGGTAACTGCTCATCAGGGCAATGATGCCAATGGTTTGATTGTGCATGCCGATCCCAAACAGCCGATCCAGCCGATTCCGGCGACAGATGGTGCAGATTATCTGCAAAGTATTGTCGGTTTTAGTTCAGTCAATAGCGGTGCCGGAACCAATGGGGATGTGACCTTCCGTGGTATGTTTGGTTCACGGATTAAAATTTTGACCGATGGTACGGAAAACCTCGGGGCATGTCCAAGTCGTATGGATTCACCGACATCTTATATTTCCCCAGAAAGTTATGACCGGATTTCGGTGATCAAAGGGCCACAAACGGTGCAATATGCCAATACCGGTTCGGCTGCGACGGTTATTTTTGAGCGTGGTCCGGAAACTGAATTAACGGCTGAAAAAAATTATCGTGGTCAGGCCAGTGTGCTGCTCGGTTCTTATGGTCGTCTGGATCAGAATGTGGAAACGGCAATCGGCGATGAAAAAAAATATATCCGCCTGAATACCAATCGTTCTGTGTCGGATAGTTATAAAGATGGTGATGGTACCACTGTTCCATCGGACTGGGAACGCTGGAATGCCGATGTCGCATTGGGTTGGACACCGGACGAAAATACATGGATCGAACTGAGTGGGGGAAAAGCCGACGGTGAAGTGGTGTATGCAGGACGTGATATGGATGGCTCTAAATTTGCCAGGGAAAGTCTAGGCTTGCGATTTGAGAAAAAGAATATCAATGATGTGATTAAAAAAGTTGAAGGGCAAATCAATTACAACTTTAACGATCATGTCATGGATAACTATAGCTTACGAGACGTTCCTGCTGCTGATAAATCCATGAATGTTACGCGCCGTACGCTGAATACCCGTCTTGCAATGACCAGTGAATGGGACAAGTTTCAACTCGTATCAGGTGTGGATTCACAGCAAAACCATCATGCTGGTGGGATGAGCTCTGCCATGATGACTATGCCAGTGAAGACAGATATGAAGTTTAATTCCTATGGGGCATTTGGTGAACTAAGCTATCAGATGACTGAACAACATAAGTTGGTCGGTGGTGCACGCGTTGATGATGTTAGTGTGGAAAAACTTGCAAAAGGGGTGAAGCGGACTGAGACCATACCAAGTGCCTTTTTACGCTTAGAAAGCCAGCATCCAGATCATAATGCCAAAAGCTATCTTGGTCTTGGCTATGTTGAACGCATGCCGGATTATTGGGAACTTTTTAGAACTGATTATGAAGGTACGATGCATACCTTCAAACGCTTAGATACTGAAAAAACCTTACAATTGGACTTAGGTTATCAGCATCAGCATGGTGCATTAAATACTTGGGCTTCAGCTTATGCCGGGCTAATCAATGATTTTATCTTGATGACTTATGATCCAACCAAGATGACCAGTATGATGGCCAATGCAGCAGATTCACGTAATGTGGATGCAACCATTGCCGGTGCAGAAGCGGGTATTGGTTATCAGTTTACCGATGCAATTCAGGCGGATGTGAGTGCGATGTATGCGTGGGGTGAAAATACCACAGACAATACACCGTTACCACAGATAGCACCTTTAGAGGCACGTATCAACTTACGTTATATTCAAGACAACTATACTCTGGGTGCATTATGGAGAATAGTGGATGATCAAAGCCGTGTCAGCCAGAATCAAGGCAATATTGTTGGTAAGGACTTTAAGGAAAGCGCAGGTTTTGCCACTTTATCCCTAAATGGAACTTATCATTTACGAGATGGTGTTGATTTGTCAGTCGGTATTGATAACGTGCTTGATAAAACCTATACCGAGCATCTAAATAAAGCTGGCAGTGCTGGCTTTGGTTTTGATAGTGATGAACAGTTTAACAATATTGGACGTAACTATTGGGCACGGGTGAGTATGAAGTTCTAATTTGTCTTTAAATTAGGCAAAAAGCAGGAGTATTCTCCTGCTTTTTTGGTTTTTTATTTTATAAAATTTATATTTTTCATGGTTTTAGGTTGAAGTTACATTTCTAAATAAAATAATGAATATTTTTATTTAAATAATTTAATTATATAAAACATATACTTATTTATTTTCTGGTTTATAAAATAGACACCCGATTCAACTGCTTTTAAAAAGGAGTTGCAAGCACATTAAAATGCTGTAGAATGCACATCCATCGGCGGTGATGAAGATTAAAACTTCTGATAAAACAGCAACTTAGCACGAAGTGTTAAGATTAGGTTTTAGAAAGAAAGTTTAAAATAATTTGAATTACTGATTGACACTAAGGATATTTAGTGTAATATAGCCGACCTAGCTTGCTGGTGACGAACCAGTAAGAAGATCATTAAGAGATTATGAAGAACAACTTGTGTGGATTTTTACTGGTTGGTTGATCGAAATTATTTTCATTGATTGATGG